>CBIHOP010000106.1:0-9348 GCA_966211385.1 uncultured Bacteriovorax sp. | reverse complement strand
AAGGCCCTCTTAGGAATGAAGCCAGGTGGGCAGAGAAAAGTAACGATAGCACCGTCTATGGGATATGGAGCAACTGGAGCGGGTGACGGACTTGTTCCGCCGAACTCCAAACTCGTCTACATCATCGAACTGCGCTCGATACAGCTCTAGCTTTTCTTAAGCTTTCCGTAGGCAAATAGTGCGCTTGTTGGTTACGACCTAAGTCCTCGTTTACAATGAATTAATGGTTAAATTTTTGGCAGCATTTTTTGTGCTCATTTGTGTTTCATTTTCTGAGGCCCGCGCTGAAAATTGGCTGACTCTCACGTATTCGGCGAAGGCCGGAGACTCACTTAAAAGCATCATTCTTTATTTTTTAGAGCCCGGTCTTCCTCATCACAAAGCTAATAAAACATTGAAGATGACGATGTATAAAAATCCAGACATCAAAGTTTGGAATCCACTGACAAACGATGCCGTTTTTAAAATTTATTTTGATCCGACGATTGTGAACGCAAAACGATTTAAAGAATATTATTTTGAATCGAAAAAAAAATCAGCACATCACTTATCACTTTCCAGTATTCCTTCCATTGGATATTTTTCGCAATCAAATGCAACAGGCTTCACGGTTAAGTACAATCAGATTTCATTTTTCTCTCTCGGTGTGAATTACACGTACGCGCCTCTTCGCTATAATTTAAGTTTTAACGGAAGCGTTTATTATTCGACAATATCTGCGGCCACCAATCAAATTAACGGCGCTAATAGTTCCGTGAGTATTCCAGGAGAGTACGGTGTTACTCTTTACGGAACATTTTTTCCGCGCGATCGCATTTCATATTACACGGGACTTGATTACGAGAGTTTTTCAAGTTTCAATCTGGAAAACATCACAGTTCGCAACACGGTGAGTGTCGATAACAATTCTGCGATTTATCTCACAGCTGGTTTAAATTTCAGACCTTCTTTCGCCCGCAAACTTATGTTTAAAACTTCTATTTCAAAAAGTTTGATCACTAACAATTCAAGTGCGGCAAACGCAACGAGAGAAGTCGATATCAGTGGATATAAAATTCTTTTTTTCGTGAATTATATGTTGAATGAAAAATGGTCTGCCCATGCCATGTTCAAATCACACAACTTCAGTGGTGATAATGAGCTTTCAATCAATCGTTTTGGATTGGGTGTGGGCTACAGCTTCTTTTAGTTAATAAAAAAACCTTCTGCTTTATTTCCCTTCAATCCATTGATGATGTTTTTAGCGGCCCTTACGGCCATATCGTGACGAGCTTCAAATGTTGCTGAACCAATATGCGGAAGGATCATGCAATTATCAAGCGTGAAGAGTTTATGATCTTTTGGAAGCGGCTCTGGTTCCGTTACATCTAGTCCAGCGGCAAAAATCTTTTTCGTCTTTAAAGCATCATAGAGAGCATCTTGATCAATCAGTTCTCCGCGACCGGTGTTTACTAAAATACAATGAGGTTTCATGCGCGAGAATTCATTGGCAGATAGAAGTTTTCTTGTGCGATCGTTGAGGGGAGTATGGAGCGAAATAAAATCACTTTGCTGTAAGAGATTCTCTAAATCTGTATCAATGTTTTTACTGCTAACAGAAAGAACATTCATTTTGAAAGCGCCTACACACATCTCCGCAAATCGTTTTCCAATTCGACCATGACCGATGACTCCTAAAGTTTTCCCATGAAGAGCATGTCCTAAAAATCCCATCGGCTCCCATTTTTTCCACTCACCTTGATTGGCATTCTTTTCAGCGGCCTTAAAATTGCGAGCGCAAGCTATCATGAGACCAAAGGCCGTCTCGGCAGTGGCCTCCGTTAAAACATCCGGTGTATTGCCCACAAGAATGCCTTTTTCAGTCGCTTTAGTTACATCGATGTTATTAGTACCCACCGCAAAGTTAGAGACCACACGAAGGTGTTTGTTGGCCTCAAAAAAGGCCCCATCAAGTTTGTCAGTAAGCATGGAAATGACCGCAATTGAGCGCGAGGCAAGTGCTCTTAGTTCTTCTGGAGTGAGGGGACATACGCCTTCATGAGAAAGGACTTCATATCCTTCTTTCTCCAGCAATTCTCGAGCGATAGCGGGAATCTTTTGAGTGATAAGCACACGTTTTTCGTTATTCATAATATGACCTAAGTAAGTATTTTCTGTTTGCCTATAAAAAATAGTCGGATCTTAAAAAAAATTGAGATTTTTACCCATTGGTGATAATTTGCCCCGACTTTGAAGGACATTATCCCTCAAGTTTCAATAATGAGAAAGGAGCCACAGTGAAAAAATTAATCTTATCTGCAACCTTACTTCAATTGACGACAGCGAACGCTTCGATCGTCGCAATCATGGATTCGGGAACAGATATTTCCCACAAAGAACTTGCTCCTAAAGCATGGGTTAACAAAAAAGAAATCGCGGGCAGCGACGTCGATAATGATGGTTCAGGTCTTCCTGGTGACATCAATGGTTGGGACTTCACTGAAAATTCTCCAAAAGTTTTCAACGATAAATACAATCACCTCATTACTTCAGATGTAAAAAAATTCTATAACCTTATTGGTAAAATGGACTTAGGTACAATTAACCAAATGGAATACGCTTGGTTGAAATCAGCTGCTGAAAATGAAAAATTCAGAAATCAAGCTGACTTCATCGGTTCATACGCTCACGGAACTCACGTTGCTGGTATCGCAGCTAAAGGTGTGGCGAAAGCGCAGGTTCTTTCAATGAAAATTCTTCCAACAGTTTACCAAGAAGTTCTTGGTCCTGTTGCAGCTGAACCACTTCAATATGAACTTTTCGAAACAGACACGACGATCGAACAATTAAAAGAAGAATTAGTTCAAGTTGCTCTTTCACAAACAAGTGAAATGGCCGCAATGTCTGGCTACCTCGCTCACCACAAAGTTGATGTTGTTAACCAATCATTTGGTATCGGTACGAATCAAGCAGTGAACATGATTTACTCTGCATTCGTTTCAACAATTAAACGCGTTCCAACTGAAGCTGAACTTGTTGATCTTTACGTTGCATACTTTGGAACTCTTCTTTCTTCAGGAGAAGAAATTTTCAAAGCATCTTCTGAAACACTTTTCATCGTAGCGGCTGGTAACGATGGATCTGATAACGATAAACTTCCAGACTATCCATCAACAATCGAAGCTGAAAACAAAATCGTTGTTGCTGCGACTTTAGGGTACTCTGCACTTGCTGAGTTCTCAAACTACGGTGCTACGAAAGTTGAAGTGGCCGCTCCAGGTGTTGCAATCGATTCAACGGCCCCAGCACAAAATTACCTTCCAATGTCAGGAACTTCTCAAGCAGCTCCATTCGTAACGAATGCTATTGCTCAAGTGAAAGACATGAACCCAGGGCTTAAAGCAGCGGCCATTAAGAAAATCATTCTTTCGACTGTTGATAAAAAATCATGGTTAGAAGGAAAAGTTGTTACTTCGGGGATTGTAAACAAGGCCCGCGCTGTAAAAGCTGCAGAACTTTCAAGAACAATTCCACTTGATCAGGCCATCTCTCAAGCGCGTGCGATGATCGCAGATGTTCCAGTTCAAAAATCATTTGTTAACAAACTTAAAGGGATGACGCTAAAAATTAAGCCTGTTCGTCCAAGTCTTCTTGTTAAAAAACCGATTCTTTAATTCTCACTTACCTGCAATTAGGTGAAAAAATACTGCAAGGCGCTCCAAATGGAGCGCCTTTTTTGTTTTTAGTAAGAAAGTGTCAGAAACATTCTCCTAGGCAAGCTCTTTCATCGGGGGTCATAATAATCTCTTGTGATAACACTTCAAGGAGAATGAGATCATGAAATCTCAAATTTTAAGCTCGGCCCTGACACTTGCACTGACGCTCGGATCGGCCCAAGCAGCAACGATTGCTATTGTCGATTCAGGAAACGATATGCTTCACAAAGATCTTGCAAGCAAGTCTTGGAAGAACATGGTTGAAATCGAAGCGAACGATCGCGATGAAGATAAAAACGGATACCCAGACGATATGCACGGATGGAACTTCGCTGAAAGCAATAACATGCTTATCGATTATTCTTACTCGTGGTCAAACACAGCTGACGTTCGTCGCTTCTTTGACATTCAATTAAAATCTTTCTTAGGAACTCTTACTCAAGAAGATCGTGAATGGGCAAACGCTAAACTTAAAGACGAAAAATTCATCAAAGATATTTCTGTTTTCGGAAACTGGATGCACGGAACTCACGTTGGCGGGATCGCTGCTAAAGCTTCTGCAGATGCAAAACTTCTTGGTGTAAAACTAATCCCTACAGAAGTAAAACTTCCTGGACAAAAATCGAACACTCTTACGATCACTACGGGGACAAAAGCTTTCACTCTTAAAACGGACAAAGGCCTTAAAGAGACAATGCTTAAAGTAGCGATCGGACAATTGGCAAAACAACAATCAGCAATCTATGGCGAAATTGGAGCTTACATCAATGGCCACAAAGCTGACGTTATGAACGGATCATTCGGAACTGGTTACGAGCAAATCCAAGGTGTAATTGGAATGCTTTACGAAGGAATTTTTAGAAAGCCGGCAACTGCTGCTGAACTTAAAACATACACAGATCACTTCTTTGCTGTTGCTATTGAAGAAGCAAAAGTTTTCTTAAAAACAGCTCCAAAAACGCTTTTCGTTTTTGCTGCTGGTAACGACGGATCAAACAACGATGTTGTTCCTACTTCTCCAACAAACGTTGTAGGTGAGAACAAGATTTCTGTTGCAGCAACTCTTGGTGATCAAGCTCTTGCAACTTTCTCAAACTACGGTGAGAAGAATGTTGAAGTAGCAGCTCCAGGTGTTGGTATCGTTTCACAAATCCCACAAGACGGATACCTTGCTGTTTCTGGAACTTCTCAAGCAGCTCCTTACGTTGCTGGTGTAGCTGGCGCCATTAAAGACGCCAACCCAAAACTGGGTGCTCGTGAAATGAAAAAAATCATCATGGAAACAGTTGATGTAAAAGCATGGTTGAAAGGAAAAGTTTCAACGTCAGGTCTTGTGAATAAAGATCGCGCCATTCGCGCAGCTGAACTTTCTCGCTCAATGGATTTAGCAAAAGCTATCGCTCAGTCGAAAGTTGATGTTCTTCCAAAATCAGCGAACGACAAACTTCGTGTGAGAAAATATTTTCAAGTTCCACGCGAACTTGTTCTTCCACTACCAAGTCTAATCTCAGTTCAATAAAAAAAGGGGCCCTTGAGGCCCCTTTTTTATTTCTTCAGTTTTAATTTTTGAATGTTATGAGTGCTGAGATGAGACCGATGCTACTAGCTAGCATTATACCTAAACGCACAGTCAGACGATGTTCAAGATCTTTTATATCAATTTTCATCGATTGTTCTAGAGCTTTCAAATCAATCTTCATCGATTGCTCGAGATCTTTGAGATCATTTTTGGTCATTTGTTCGAGATCTTTGAGATCATTTTTGGTCATTTGTTCAAGCTCTTTTAAATCACTTTTAGTCATCAGATAATATTCTCGAAAATCTGATTTTGTCGCAAAATTTTGATCCATAAGATCCATCCAAATTTGCACAGACTTTTTGGCCTGCTCGGTAGAAAAACCTACCTTTTCTAGTTCCTCAGTATACCTTAAAACGTGTATCATTACTCCTCCCTATGAATTAAACAGAGAGGAGTAGGCAAAGACATTGTTTTTACAAAAAAATTAGGTTCTTTAAATTCATAGATCGTGCCTTGTATTGAAGGCAATTATAGTCATGCTACTCTTCAAGAATTTCAATTAACCCCGTCTCACCATTCATCCGGATTTTCATTCCTGATTTTAATTTTTTCGTGAGCCCTTTAATCCCTACGATGGTCGGTAACCCCATTTCACGGGCAACGATGGCCGAGTGGGAGAGGAGTCCTCCACGCTCGACGAGAAGGCCTGATAATGACGGATAAAGCGGAATCCATCCCGGATCTGTTCTATCTGTCACAAGGATTTCTCCGTTCAATGTCATATCATCTTCAGGTCCCATGATGACTTTGACGATTCCGACAACATCGCCTGGTGAGCATGGAATTCCGGCCATCTGATTTGCGGCCAGAGTTGATTCATCAATCGTTTGAACTTCTTCTTTTGGAAAGTGAGCATTGTTCCAGTAGACGGGGCCGCGAGTCGCAAACCGCGGTGATGGTTCGTTGTCTTTGTAGAACTCGTATTCTGACTTTCGCACTTCAATTGATTTACGAAGATTTTGAATGCTGTTTGTTCCTTCGAATGCTCCTTTGAGTTCATCGAGAGAAAGAAAGAAAATATCTTCTTTTTTATCAATGATGTTTCTCTTCGTGAAATCTTCTCCCATGGCATAGAACATCGCGCGGACGACACCATAGATACGGGTACGGCAAAAACGTGTGTTCTCACGGTTCATAACGGCTTTACGAGCGTGATGAAGTGACCATGAGTAAATGATTTTCTTTAGGCCGCCGAGATTTTTGTTAAGGAGAGATTCAGCGTTTGTTCTGATTTCTTTTTCACGTCTTTCATATTCATGCAGATCTGTTTGTCCGCAATTGATGAGGTTTTTTAAGAACACAAAAAAGAGGGAAGGATCCTGGTGCAGATCTTTTTGCTCCAATTTCATCTCACTCATGCAGCGGAAACCGTACTTGTCGATGTAGTCGAGTACCATATTGTAAAATTCTTTGTGTTCACTTTGATTGAGGGCCTCGAGCACTCTTGCGTTTGGAGTGTTGAGAATTAACTCTTTTAATTTTTCATTTTTTGAAACATAACCTGACATCACGATGAGACGTTTTGTAGGTTCTGCTGATTCTAGATTTCCATTACCAGCAAGAAGATCGTTGTGGAATGAATCACCTAAATGTCCGAGCCATTTTTTAGTAATAGTCTTAAACATCCCGTAGTGAATCATACAGAGATAGTCATTGATGATCGGTGCATGCCACTTCCACAGCATTTCTTTTTCGAGCAATTGATAATATTCATAAATTTTATCACTTGGAAGTTGATGATATGGAATTTTTCTGAACTTGTTGTAGACGACGTGGAAGTCTCTTAAAAATTTATCAACAACTGATTGGATCGTTAAGTGGAACCAAAAGAATTTACAACCAGTCACAAATTGACGAAATTTTGAACCGATTCCATGATGAAACTCAGGTGGTTTTACTCGCTCTGCGATTTCGTTTTGCAGGGCCTCATTGGTCCCCATCATCGTTTCCATGAACTGACGGTTGTACTTGTAACCTGGAAGAATACTTGTCAGTTTATACCAGTTGAGAAGATTGTAATAAACACGTCCGTAAAATAATCCCAGCATGTTTTTTAAGAAGTAATCCATTTCTTTGATTCGTTCTTTTGGAACGAGCAGAATTTCGCAAAATTGAACATATACTTGGTGGTAAACATAATGGGCGAAACCAAATGTTAGAGGCATTGTTAATCCACCATAACTTTCAACAATGTTGGAATTATCCCATACGTAAAGAATCCCCGAATTGTTTTCTACATCTGTTGTTACTGGACGTGATTGAAGAATGTAAAGTGTTCCGTTTTTAATCGCCCATTCAACGTCTTGAGGACGGCCATAAAATTTTTCAATTTTTGAGGCCATGTCTGCAAGTGTGAGAAGTTCTTTATCTGAAAGTGATGGTGCATTGATAAGCGACTGTTCAACTTCCACTTCCACGCATTTTTGATTTCGTTGATCGCGAACAAGTTTTTTATTTTTTTCACCTAGATTTGTTTCGAGAACTTTATTTGTTTTTTTCTCGAGGACAAAAGTGTCTGCATCGAGAAGTCCAGAGACGAGGCCTTCACCTACGCCGTAGACTGAGTTCACAACAACTTGATCGTTTTTTCCGTTGATGGGATTACAAGTGAAGAATACTCCACTTGTATCAGGATCAATCATCTGTTGAATAATGACTGATACCTTGATGTCGACCATCGTTAGATTATTTATTTTACGGTAGTGAAGTGAACGTTCTGAATAAGCACTGGCCCAACATTCTTTAACGGCCTTTAAGACGTTTTCTTCATCATTCAGATAAAGAAAGCTGCTTAGCTGTCCTGCAAATGAGTGGAGTGCAGAATCTTCATCGTGTGCACTTGAGCGAACTGAGACCAGTGGATCACCAGCTGCTTTAACAACAGATTGATAGGCTTCAATGATCGCCTTTTTCAATTCTGGTGAAAAATCATGCAACATGATTTTAGTATGGATCTTTTCTGAAACTTTGAGCAGATCTGCTTTTTCATCCGTCAACATGTCATGAAGAGCGGCGGCAATGCCTTCCTGTTCTTTGTACGTTTCAAAGAAGTGTGGCGGCAATGTGATAAACGTTGGAACATTGATGCCGGCATTTTGAAGAAGATAAAGATTATGTCCTTTACCTCCCGATTCTGCTTTTGCAAAGTGAGGAGTACTCTTTGGTGTAACGATCAAAAGCGAAGACGGTTTCATTTTATATCCTTAAAAAATCATGGCAATGATAAGAGTTATATAAAAAAGAATGATGTAAACAGATGAGATATTACGGAATAATTTTGCAGCATAGACTCTGGAGCTTAGGTAGTAATTAAGAGAGATCATGATGAAAAAGGCCAGAAGTGCGCCATGGCTAAAAAGGATGAACGTATTGTTCAACCCACCTGTTTTCATGATGAGGAAATGGGCAAAGAGGACTTGCACGAGCGATAATAACATCGCTCCACCTTTACCGAACAAAGACGAGTAGGAATCAACTCCAGGACGCTCTTCTGATTCTGCAAAACTTTTTCTGCCGAATTCAAACAGATTGAAGAGAAACCAATTTGCTAAAGCAAAATAGAGAAGTCTTTCTTCACGGATGACTTCTTTAAAACTCAGACCAGAAATAAAACTGAAGATGGCAATACTCAAAAAGCTTGTGACAATTGTGTGTACGAGCGCATAAGTAGTAAGATGAGGTCGGATTTTTTCACGAATAAAAAATTCTTTATACATGATGAGTGAATAAAGTATGGCAATGATCATTGAAATAAACGGATTGATTCCTTTGAGAGCAAAAATCACTGATTCAATCAAAATACAAACGCCCATCCCATTGTACATATCTCTGCGGGTGAGGAGTCCGCGAGGAAGTGGGCGATGAGGATTGATTTCACAGTCTAACTCATAGTCTTTAATTTCATCATAGAGTCGTAGTTTGAAATAAAAGGCGGTCACTGCAATAAGCAGCAACACTAAATCACTTGCCGCAAAAAGAGCATTATAGTTTTTCTTCATGATGAGAACGTGTGTGGCAATAAAGACCGCAATCATCATGATGTGAGAGGCCGGATGGAAACGCTCTTTAGTGAAT
>CBIHOP010000105.1:0-9368 GCA_966211385.1 uncultured Bacteriovorax sp. | reverse complement strand
GACAAACTCAAGACAAAGATATAATAGCTCAATGAAATTTCTAAGATAAAAGATCCAATCATGGGCTGTTTTTCATTTAAAGTACTGAGTGATAAATACGCTGATTTGTTTTTTAGAGATCTTCACAGCATGATTTTTAACACAGAGGCTAGATTAGACCTCAGTGTGAAGTTGGATTATATGCTTATACGAAGTGGCAGAATCGATGCATCTGAAGAGTCGTGTGCGAAAGTATTAAAATAAGTTTAAGAGGAAATAATAGTTAATTTTCAGAAGTTCAATGTAACAGGAGAGCATAATGTCTTGTTACTATTCCGACTTAAGCAGCTTTCGATTTCCTTTTCAGTTCAACTCTAGCATCCATTCCAGCTCTATCAATCATGTCTTGAAGAGCAACTGTAGCCCAAACTTCTATAGGCTCCTGCAGGGTAATTGCAAATTTTATCGCTTGCTCGAGAGTTACATAATCACGTTTATTTTCAAGATTTGAAATGTAAGACTTTTTTACACCAAGTCGCTCGGCAAGCTCTTCTTGAGTAAGACCTTCTCGCGTTCTATAGCCTTTGACCATAACAGAAAAGGATAAAGTTTCTCCGATTAGTTTTTCTAACTGTTTCATTGCTTTTGGTTTTTTCATGGAAGATCCTGCTATATCTAAATATATAATCACTTAATATTTGTGTTTATTTACTTCCATTATTTTTACAATTTCTAAATCACCACTTTTAATGAAGGAAGCCTCGTTATAAGCAATGTACAGTAAATTACTGTACATGTCTAGAGTGTGAAAAATTGATCGAATAAATTTTTTTCTTGGCATACGAAAATGTATGCCAAGTTTTAAAATAACCTTCGTTTTTAAAGTATTGATTTAATTAGTTTTATGAAAGTGCGAAAAGAAATTAAAGTAGACACCTACTTAAAAGTTTTCAAATAAGATTTGATATCATCCAGCTCTGTTGAACTAAATTTCTCTTTCCATCCAGGCATATCACCTTGCCAATTAGAGACGCTTACAAAGAAATCGAAGTCGGGAACTTCTTGCACGAGTTTTTTCAGATTAACAGGCGAACTTTTTTGGTCGATTGCTTTTGGTCCATTGCCCTGGCCGTTTTCGCCGTGACAAGAAAGACAGTGATTGTCGTAGAGTGATTTGCCTCTCGCTATAGACGCTTCATCAGGAATTTTCACAACTCCTTTGATCGTGATGGGAACAATTCCGTGTCTCATCGTTTTAGTGACATCATGGTTTTGGCGATATTTTTCCTGTGATTCAACATTGATTTGAGAGCAAGAAGTGATCAGAGTAGCGAATGTGATTAGAACCAAAAATTTCATATCTTCTCCTGAGTCACTTAAAGCCTAGCGGAGTTTCAATTTAAATAAAATGATTTAGATCATGAAGAGTGTCGGTGCGTGACTTAAAGTGAATCGATCGCTCGAGCCATCTCCCAATCCTTCTCAGTGATCTTGTTGCCTTCATCATGCGTAGTAAGTTTCACTACACACTGACTAAAACTCACAACCATTTCCGGATGGTGATTATGTTTGTTGGCAAGCCATGCGACTGCATTCACGAAGCTCATGGTTTTGAGGTAGCTCTTGAATGTGAACGTGCGAACGAGTTCGTTATTGACTTCAGACCAGTTGGAAGTTGTCATGATTGTTTTCCTTTGAGCGCGAGGTAGTTGAAGAAAAAAGCGTGCACGAGAAAGCCGATTGCCGAAGCGAGTGAGGCCTTTGGATCATAGAAAAGAAGAAGTCCACCAGCAAGCGCGAAGTTTTTCATACCGATGCTGATGGCGAGAGCGTCTGCGTTTTCTGGATTAAAAATTTTATTGAAGAGAAAGCGTCCGAGAAAATAAATGCCGAAGTCTTGAAAGATGACGAGAAGAGTGACGAATGTGTAATCTTTCCAAGGAATGTAGTTGGTGTTGAGTTTTGCAACGGAAGCTCCCATGTAGGTGAAGGCAAGAAATGAAATTCCCACCATGTTGATGAGAGACGCTCGCTTTTGAATGCCAGCGGTGAAGCTGGGAAAAAAATTCTTGAGCGTTATGCCGATAATTGCAGGTGCGATGATTAGAATCGCCATATCAATGATCAGCGGGCGCAAATGAATCGCTTCAAACATGTAGATGGTCAATGGAAAGAGAAGCATCGTGATCAACATGAAAATGTAAGAGAGCGTAGCTGATGCCTGATGCATGCGAGAAAATTGAGGTGCAACGATGGCCACCGGGCAAAGTGAAGCGAGCAGAAGTCCCATGCGAAACGATTGATCGTTAATCGTGTACGAAGCAACCAGCCACTGCATGAGCGGGAAGTAGAGAAAGTGGAAGAAGAGACCAACTCCGATTTCCGCTTTGTATTCAAGAGCGTTTTTGAGCGTAGACATTTTTACTTCAAACCACGCAAAGATCATCATCAGAAATAAAATAGCAAAGGCAAAATTTGAAAGATTGAGAGCGACGTAAGGAAAAAAAATTCCTGCAATAAAAGCGCACGCAATGGGTAGACCAAAAAATTTAATCATAGTCAAAAAGCATAAGTCTTCTTATCCTTTAATTATGAAAGACAATTCTAGAAAAGTAACTATTCTTTTAGTCGCCCTTAGTTTTTTGGCCATGATTGCAATGCTTTTTTTCGGCCATCAAAGGCCAATCCAAAATGTTGCTCAAAAGAAGCTCAAGCTCTACTGGTTTATTCCCGATGGTTTGCGCGCTGAACCTGTTACTTTCAAAGTTTTTGAGTGGGCAAAGAGTGGCAAACTTCCGCACCTAAAAAAACTGATAGAAGAGGGAGCTTACGGTTATTCAAAACCTGTTTTTCCCGGTCACACTCCGACCAATTTCGCGACATTGTTAACAGGAACAACTCCCGACGTTCATGGCATAGCCGACGGGCCTATGCGCATTGAAGGTTATCCACTGAAGATGGTTTCAAAAGGCGGCTTTAGTTCACAAGCTAAAAAAGTGGCTCCTCTTTGGTATACATTGGAGCAAGAAAAATTTCTCGTTACACTTCTTTCTATTCCCGGATCAACTCCTCCTGAATTAAGTGAAGGAATCACGGTTCGCGGACGCTGGGGCGGATGGGGCATTGATTTTCCTGCGATTAATTTTCATGCGGCCAATGATGAGGTGATGAAAGTTGAAGCTGGTCAAAATAAACGTGTGTTTAATTTTGGTTCAGAGCTCACGCGCTTTGTGCAGGCGAAAAATCCAGAGAATTGGGAAGTACGCCTTCAGAGTTTTTCGCCACTAAGAGAAGTGAACCTGGAAAATTGGGATCAGCCTTTTTATGCCCTTCTTGCGGATTCAACAGATGACAAAGTTGAAAATTATGATCGCGTGGTTTTTTCTAAAGATAAAAAAGAAGTTCTCTTTGTTCTCAAAGAAGGTGATTGGAGTCCGTGGATAGATGTCACACTCAAGTGGGAATTGAAAAACGATTACAATATTCACACACCTAAAAAAGCAGAGTGGGAGCGAAAGGCTTCAACTGTTGATGTTCAAACGCAGATGAAAGTTCGAGTGATCAAAGTGGGAAATAAAGATTATTTCCGCATTCGCTTTTTTTACAACAACCTCAATGAATATCTAATCAAGCCAAGCCACTTGTTCGCAGGAGTTCAAAAAGAAGTTGGGCCAATGGTGGACTTCGTTGACAACTATCCTCCGCAGTTGATTTATCTTCCGGAAGATAAAAACACATTCATCGAAGAAGCTGATCTTTCACTAGAGTGGCATAAAAAAATGGTCTCTCACATGGTTAAAAAATGGGGAAGCCAGGTTGTTATTCAAAGTATCTATACGCCCAATCAAATGCTCACCAGCCGCTGGTGGATGCCGTTCATTGATCCGAAGAGTCCACGCTACAACGAGATCACGGAGACGGAACGTGCAGTTCTCTGGAATGATGTTTTAAAAATGTATCAACAAATTGATGCTATTTTGGGTGAAGCGATGAAGACCGCAGACGAAGACACCATCATCATGTTCAGTTCTGATCACGGGGCGATTCCGCTTTATAAAGAAGTTCGTCTTAACAATCTTTTTGCCAAAAAAGGCTGGCTGACTTTTAAGTTTATTAAAGAGACTGCTGAGTATGAAATCGACTGGGATAAAACCAAGGCCATTTTTTTACAGATGGATAATGTCTATTTGCACTCAAAAGGCCTAGGTGGAAATTACATTCGTGATTCTGGACCTGAGTATGAAGCCTTTAGAAACGAAGTGAAAGAAGCAATTCTCTCTCTTAAAGATCAAGATGGTGTTTCTCCCGTTTCAAAGATCGTGACTCGCGAGGAAAGTTTACAATTGCATTTACCTGCGGATCGCAGTGGGGATCTCATTCTGGCTAATACAGCTCATTACAATTGGGTGGAAGATGTGAGCCAGGATCTGGCCATTTTCAAATCTTCATTAAAAGGCGGATACAAACAGGCCGTGCTGCCGGAAAACGAAATGGGAATGTGGACTCCGTTTGTGATTCGCGCTCCGGGATTAAAAAAGAATTTTGAATTAAGTGCACCGATTAATCATATTGATCAGTATGCGACCTTATTAAAACTCATGAGCATCAAGGCCCCTGAACATCAAAAGGGAAGAGTGTTGTTGGAAATTTTTAATTAAGATTTTTTCTTTCGTGCAAATTTCGCTGGGAAATCGCTCATCAGCATTGATTCTTGGGCCATTTTGAGTGGATCTTTGGCAATCAACGCAAAGAGATCTTCATAGCTGTTGATGACAAAATAAACTGGCTGCAGAATATCGATTCTAAATGGTGTGCGAAGAGCATCCATGGGATCGAGTTCACGTCGCTCAGGAATATCACTTTCAACAGAGTAGATGACTTCCGATTTAGAGGAAAGAATTCCACCACCATAGGCCTTCATGTGGCCGTCTTCTTTAATAAGACCAAACTCAATCGTGAACCAGAAAAGACGGAACATACGCATGCGTGTTTTGGCGTCAGCTTTCAGAGCAAGCTTTCCATATTCATGCATGAAATGTGCATACGGTTCATTGGTAAGAAGGGGGCAATGACCAAAGAGTTCATGGAAAACATCCGGCTCCTGGATGTAATCGATATCTTCCGGAATGCGGATGAAGTTTGCCGCCGGAAAACGTTTTCGCGAAAGCAGGGTAAAAAAATGGTCGGGCTGAATGAGAGCAGGAACGTGTTCCACACCCCATCCCGTATGCGCGCTCAAGCGTTCGGTAATTTCATAGTGCTGAGGAATTTCATCCCCAAAATCAAGAAGATCAACACCCTTTAAAAAAGCTTTTGAAGCTCTCGTTTGAACAAGTTCTTTTTGACGATGAAGAAGAAATGACCACGTTTCATTTTCTGTCTTTGAATAATGGGCCTTCCCGTTTGCATCTAGGGGGAGGGATTCGTAGACGTGTTTTTTCTTCATGTGAGTTCTCGAACATAAATTGGTTTGCGGGCACTGAACATCAGGTAGAACAGTGGATACATCATAAACTCTATGAGAGGTATTCTGCTTTTGTAAATGATATGATCGACAATGACAGATTCTTTTTCACTGACGGCCCTCACAATGTGAGTGTGCTCCCAGTAAGAAAGGGGAAAGGGCATTAAGACACCACGATCGACAAAACAGTATTCGCCTTGAGTGTGCCTCGTTTCCGTAATGTGATTGATCCAATGTTGTTTGATTAAACCAAACAGCGTGACCGTTAAATGAACTTCATCGCCTTTTTCACAACCATCAAAGCGTTTCACATCAATCGATGTAAAAGGTGGCTTGAGAGCTTTAAAAAGCTTCAGGTTAAAACGTTTAAAAATGTCATGATGATTGTTTGCGATTGGAGTCTCAATCACAAGTTTCATATTAAGCTGCTTTTAGCGAAAACTTAATTTTATCGTGATGGCAAAGAGTGCTGAATGGTTTCAGCCAGCAGTCATCACTCACATGCATCGTGATCTTGTGGCGGTAATCGTTTGAACCTTTCACCAATGTTTTTGGAAAAAGAGCGAGTGGCGCTTTTTCAAAAACAAATTCAAAAGTTTTATCCGCTGGAAGTTTTCCAGAATAAAGAGCGGCCAGACAAATGTAAGCACCATATGCATGGGCTTCAATGCGAATTTTTTTACCTTTACACTGAGAAACTTCCTCCACAAAGGTGTGAGCATCAGCATTCAGCATGAAAGGATTAATTTGATGATAACTAGAAAGCAGGTCGCGGTGTTTTTTAGAAAGTTGTTTTTTCTCTTCTGCTGTCAGATTGAGAAAATCAAAAGCACTCATCATCGTTTGTTCAAAACCGACTTGTGCGGGATTAGCTTCATACGCCATTAATTCTTTTTTTGTCGCGCGCGTGTCCTCATAAAAAAAGATCTTTCCTTTGAAGTGTTGAACTTTTTGCATGACGAAGCTTCCTGTTTTAGGGGGAGTCCCTTAATAATAAACCGATTCGGTTTTTGGATAAAAAAGTTGAGTCCAAATTGAGAAAAGGCCTGTGTTTGTATGAACTTAGACTAAATTCGTTGAGGGCGTGGCCTGCCCAAAAAGTGTGGTCGACAATTCTCGTTTAGAAATGCCCCTCAAAAAAATCCCCTGTACCAGCTCTCTTTGAAGGTCCTATAATAGGCTTATGACAGGACATAAATCCAAAATTCTCACTGCTGTTTTCTTCTTTACCCTGGGGTACCTCGTGAATGGTCTCGTAGGTAAAATGCAGTCCGGAGCTCCAACGACGATTGAAGGAGTTGAGCGCTATCCAGTGAATCCCGATGATTTTGATACAAGGAAAATGATCGAGGCGATTAATGAAGAGCGTGGCGGTTGGGGAGCACCCATGGATGCGGGCGCAAGCCTGATGGGTGAGATCTCTCAAAGAGAAGACGACAAATTCGTCTACTACGAAATTCCGCTTAATAAAGAGGCCAATGCCAATCATGAACTTAAAGTCGAAGTGAAGAATGATGTGATTCACATCGTGGAAGTTTTAAAAGATGGAAGTAATCCGTTGATAGAAACAAATGCCGAGAGAATGTTCACGATTGATCCATCTTTAGATTCTTCGCAGGCAGAAGTGATCAACGAAAAAAACAAAGTCCTGATCAAAATCCCGAAACGAAGAATCTAAAAAATTATCTAAATCTCAAACAAAGATTAATCATAGGTGTGATGGAAGAATACTTCTCACTGACTTCTGTGGATGTGTTATTCACTTCGGCCTTTGTCACACTTAGTGAATGATACATTAAACTCGCACCCAGAAAAAAGTTTCTCGAAAGTTTAAGTTCATAACCAAGACCTGCCAAAAGACCGCTTCCCGAAATCTCTTCAGTCGTTCCAGCGAGTGTCGTGCGATCACCTTTTGCATAGGGATTCCAGGCAAGCGTGATGTAAACAGTTTTATCTGTCGTGAAGTAATAAGTCAGACGAGGACCTAATTCCATTGTGGAGATCGTCGTTGACGTTGATGTCTTATAATCATTTGAGAAAAAAGTTACGTTCTGACCAATGTAGAGTTGATCACGCGAGCCGATCGATGCTCCCAGGAAAATGTGATTAGTAACATCACCGAATTCGAATTTAGTCGCTCCATCAGTATATGAATTGAATCCTGTGTTGACGTCGATTTTAAAATCAGCCATCGCAGCTGAGGACATTAAAAACATCAAAGCAAAAAAGATTTTCTTCATAGTATTCACTCTTCCTTAATTGAATTTAACCACACAGTAATTTTTCTTACCTTTTCTCAGAACAAGACATGATTCTGAAGCGAGATGTGATTCATTCAAAGTCATCGTCGACTCAGTGATGGCATCATTGTTCAGGTAAACGCCTTTTTGATCAATTGATTTTCTCGCCTCACCTTTACTTGAAAAGAGCGGAGTGCTGGCGAGCAGATCAAGAATTGGAAAGCCTTTCTGCAATTCACTTCTTGAAACTTCAATCGAAGGAACGCCGGAAAAAATAGCATTGAGATCTTTGTCTTTAAGCTGCGAAATTTTTTCACCGAAGAAAATTCTCGTAGCGTATAGAGCTGAATCCAAACCTTCTTGACCGTGAACAAGTTTTACAACTTCAGCGGCAAGAGTTTTTTGAGCTTCACGCAAGTGCGGCTCATTTTTTGTTTTCTCTTCGAGAACTTGAATTTCGTCCAGTGATAAAAATGTAAAATACTTTAAGTACTTCACTACAGAAGCGTCTTCGCTGTTCAATAGGAACTGGTACATTTGGTAGGGAGATGTCATCTCAGGATCAAGATAGATCGCTGTTCCACCTTCAGACTTACCAAATTTATTTCCGTTTGCATCTGTAACGAGAGGGAAGACAAGTCCGAAAACATGTTTGCCATCCATCTTGCGAGTGTAATCGATACCAGCAGTGATGTTACCCCATTGATCACTTCCCCCCATTTGCAGAGTGACATCGTGATGATGAGAGAGGTGACGATAATCGTAGGCCTGAAGCATTTGGTAGCAAAATTCTGTAAAGCTTAAACCAACTTCCGACTCTAATCTTTTTTTAACAGATTCTTTGGCAATCATTTCAGAAATTCTGAATTTCTTACCAACGTCTCTTAAAAATTCAAGGAACGTGAATTTTCCCATCCAGTCGTAGTTGTTCACCATTGTCGCGGCGTTTTCGCCTTCAAGACGAACAATGCGGTTAAATTGTTTTTTCTGAGCTTCAACGTTTTCTCTAATGACATCTTCCGTGAGGAGAACTCGCTCCGTGCTTTTTCCTGAAGGATCTCCAATCATTCCCGTGGCACCACCGAGAAGAATGTACGGCTTGTGACCAGCGTTTTGAAAACGTCTCATCGTAATCATCGTAAAGAGGTTACCTACTTGAAGCGATTTAGCAGTTGGATCGTAACCGATATAGAACGAGATTTTTTTTGTATTAAGAATTTCTTTAAGATCGGGACTTGAAACGTCTGCGATTAATCCGCGCGCTTCTAATTCTGAGTAAAAATCCATGAGATGATGTCCTTGCAACGTAGTGAGGGTTACCGTTCCAAGATTATGACAGAAAAAGCGTGAGAAGAGAACCTTCTGATGCAGAAGATTCTCCTCGCAGCGAATGATTTAAAGCTTATTTTAGGGCAATTTTTAAATCAGCAATCAATTTATCCAGTTTGCGATCTTGTTTTTGCAATGTCGCCAGATCTGGAATGAGTTGCTTGCGATCGTATGTTTCCTGGTCTTCACGAATGTCTTGAAGACGGGCCACAAATCCACTATGAACGTATTGGGCCTCTTCTTTGGCAATGTCATCACTGTAACGGGCATTCAATGATTCGCCTAAAAGACCAATCAGCTGGGCCGCTTTTTGTTGTTTAGCATCGACGTCTTTTAAAAGGTCGCGAATCATGTTT
>CBIHOP010000104.1:0-9371 GCA_966211385.1 uncultured Bacteriovorax sp. | reverse complement strand
ATAATAAAATTCGTTATAATCGCCCCACGCGCATGTGGATCTTAGGAAAAGTAAAAAGTCTGCTTATTGAAGCAGGTGTTCCGCTAGAAAAAATTTATGAATGTATGGAGGATGATGATGTCGCTGTACCATGAATTTTCCACGGGACTGATTCAAACGTCATTTCCTCTGCCTGAACATATTCAAACATTCGTTGAAACAAGAAATTGGAAAGCGCTCGACGATGCTTTTAAAGAAATGAGCGGGCCTCAAGGATTGTTAAGAAACTTTTTAAACGACTATCTCGATTATCAAGGTCTCGAACATATCATCGCCATTCGAAGCGCGCCCGAAGATGAAGACGGTATTTGGCATGATGATGGCTCTCGCATACTCGGCTTTTCGCTCTCCCTGACCCTCGATTCGGACAAGGTTGAGGGCGGATATCTGCAATTTCGCAAGAAAGGTGAAACGATTGGGGAAAGCATCTCTACTCGCCCTTTTGGCACGATTTTACTCTTCTTAACTGGCATTTACGGGTACGAGCATAGGGTGACGGCCGTGACTTCTGGGGAAAGAATTGTAATTGCCGGATGGTGTCAATAGGGATGTTGAAGGTTTACCCTTGTCTTTTTGATCCTGCTGAGTTACATTTTTGACTCTTTTTAGGTTTAAAGAAGTTAAAAACGAAAAACTCATATCTACATAAGGATTTTTTATGGCACGCACATGTGATTTAACAGGCAAGAGAAGATTAGTGGCCAACAAAGTTTCTCACGCTAACAACAAAACAAAGACTAAAAAACAAGTTAACCTACACACTAAAAAAGTATTCGATCCAGAAACTGGTTCAGTTGTTCGTCTTAAGCTTTCAGCTGCAGCGATCAGAACTCTAGATAAAGTTGGATCAATCACAAAGTACGTGAGAAAAAACGCTCACCTATTTGAATAGTTTTCACTTTTAAACTATAATTATTTAAAGCTCCCCTTGTGGGAGCTTTTTTTTTATACAAAAGGATAAAGATGAAAGTCCTACTCACTGCTCTCTTATCGTTTCTCTTGTCATCATCACTTTTTGCAGCGGCCATACCCCGTCAGAAAGTTACTCTCCTTGGAAAAATAAATGTTAAATCACCACAAAGCTTTAGTGTTGTTGATTTAGAAAAATTTACTAAGCCCCAAAAGATCACTATTCACGATCCGTACAACAAAAACATCAAAACGACATTTGAAGGCTTCTATCTTGAAGAGCTTGTAAAAAAATTCGCGCAAGCAGGAACTACGAAAATTAAAGTTAAGGCCATTGATGGTTATCAAATCGAAATCAGCAACACTGATATTTCAAAGGCAAAATTATTTCTCATCTACAAAGATGAAAATGGTTACCTGAGTGTTGAGCGCATGGGACCAGCAAGAATTATGGCCCCATTTGAAGGAATCATTTCAAAAGACCTTCTCCTGACATTAGGAGTGAATTGGGTCTGGAAAGTTAAATCAATCGAGTTCATTTAACAGATGAAAAGTAAAAACAAGATTAAGCAGCATACAATTCTCAGTGGGGTGCTGCTCAATCTTGTCATGGTTATTATTTTCATTTTCTTTATTATTCTGGGAAATGAAAACGTCACTCACAATGCTGACATTCAAAACAATACCTATCGAACGAATTTTCATTCACGACTTACACTCAAATCTATTAATGGTTTGAATCACACACGCTATTATCTCCTGCGTGCTTTGAAAGAAAATAATGTCGATCTCATCTGGGAAGCTGAAGATCAACTCTTGGCCGCCCATTCTAATTTTAAAATTTTAATGTCGGAGCAGTTTCAAAATAAAAGTAAACCTTCTAATCGTTTTGATCCTTATTTCACAGAAATTAATCCACTCTTTATTAAGCTTTCAGAAAGTAATAATCCCTTGGCCGAAAAGGCATTGATAAATTCTATTACAGAAAAAATCGATAACCTCGTCGATCTTCTCTTCCAGGAAGAAAGCGGCCTGTGGATAGAAGAATCGTTTAAGTTCGCACGGTTTGCAGAGCTTAAAGAGAAGAATTCAAACATCTTTTACGGATTGATTGCTCTCTTTTTTATTATTCAACTTGGACTCATTTATTTCACCATTCTAAGATACAGACTGAATAAAAAAATAAATCAGCAGCACGAGCAACTTGTCCTTCAAACACGACTATCGACGTTGGGAATGATGAGTGCTGAACTTGCCCACGAAATTAACTCTCCTCTCATGGTTATTGATGGCCGGTTAAGAATTGTCACGAATGACCTTAATGCTCAGGAGCTGGACAAAGAAAAGCTTTTCAAAAACCTCGAAGTCATCAAGAGAAACTCTAAACGCATCCAGAGCATCATTAAAAGCTTTAAAACGCTCTCTAAAAGCGGTGACAATGATCCATTTGAGCATCATGAACTTAAATCGATTCTGGAAGAAGTTAACGAATTAGTTGCTCAAAAATTGAGCGATGAAAAAATCCGTCTGGTTATTGATGACCACACTCAGAACGCAATCATTGAAGTGAGAAAAATTCAAATCATTCAAGTTCTCACGAACCTGGTGAACAACTCGCTGGATGCGATCAAACAAACGGATGAACCCTGGATTAAGATCGAAGCCTTTAAAACAAATGACCACATTGTGATTACTGTCACTGATAGCGGCACAGGTATCCCAACGGAAGCAAGAAATCATATCTTCGAGCCTTTTTATTCAACGAAAAATTCTGCTCAGGGAACTGGATTGGGATTATCGATTTCTAAGAAGATTATGAAAGAACATGATGGTGATTTGATTTATCAAAGTGATTCGGCCAATACTCAATTCAAACTTTTATTTAAGCAAAAATAAAAAGGCCCGTGACTAGCACGGGCCTCGCAAGATCTACTGAACTTCAATTTCTTCGATGAGGTATCCCCACTTATTGATCGATCTGTCAGAAACGAAATCGATTTTTACAGTGTTCCCTTCGATATAATCTGTCTTGTAGTTTTCACCAGTACCAGAAACTTTTTCAATTGTGTTTCCTTGAGCATCAGCAATACGAAGGTAATCGTATCCAGATTCAAGATCATACTTCGCTACTTTTACTCTTAGGTATTTTGCACCTGGGATAGTAATCGTTTTAGAAGATGTTGCGTTGTCTGCGTATGGGTGAGCTGATTCTAAACGCTCTGAAAGCTCAAGTGATTTCCAAGCGTCGTTCTTTGGTCCTGAACGCTCTGGACGAGTATCAGTTAACAAGTTGTAAGCATCGATACGTGATGCTGTTTGAGTTTTACCACGTAGACCAGCAACAGGTACACCAGTCATTGTTAAACGCTCTCTCATTTCAGCGTGAGGAAGTCTTCCTTCTTTAGCAAGAAGAAGTCCTAGTACACCTGAAACGTGAGGAGTCGCCATTGAAGTTCCTGAGTACACATCATATTTTCCACCAGCAACTGTTGAAAGAATATTGTGTCCTGGAGCTCCGATATGCACAGAGTTTCTTCCGTAAGAAGAGAATGAAGCAAGGCCGTTTTGAGCTGTTGTCGCTGCTACCGCAACCATGTTTGGAGTTTCATAGCTTGCTGGATATGAAGGAGAAGCATCATTGTTAGATGAGCTGTTACCAGCTGCAGCTGTGAAAATGATTCCTTTATCAGAAGCTCTTTGGATAGCATCTAATAGTGCTTGAGAGCGTCCACCGCCTCCCCAAGAGTTTGACATAAGATCAACGTTTAAAGTTGTTGCGTAGTCGATAGCTTTAACTGCTGCTTCAAGTGAACCAGAACCATCGTCCCCTAAGAATTTTACAGCAACAATTTGAACGTCACTCATAACACCAGCAACACCTACTTGGTTGTTATGGATTGCTCCGATTGTTCCTGAGCAGTGAGTACCGTGTGAGTTTCCATCCATTGGATCTGAATCGCTGTTAGCGAAGTCGTATCCGTGAATATCATCTACGTATCCGTTTTTGTCATCGTCTACACCAGGCTTACCATTTTTTTCTGCTTCGTTCGTCCAGATGTTTTCTTTAAGATCAGGGTGATTGTAATCAACACCTGTATCAATAACAGCGATTTTTACGCTTTTTGATCCCGTTGTTAGATCCCAAGCTTTAAGAGCATTAACGTCTGCTCCTTCTACTCCCGCTTTACCTTGTGGCTCATTCGATCCTGTATTACGAAGACCCCAAAGCTGTCCAAAAGATGGATCGTTTGGAATAGCTGCTGTGAAATCCGTGAATGGAGATTTTTGTAATCTCTTATGTGAAAAGTTTTTTTCTTTAATTGGATTTACACGATAAATGAAGTTCGGTTCAGCGAATTCAATGTCGCTGTTAGATTGAAGAGACTTTAAGACAGATTCAACCGATTTGTTTTGAGCAACTTTTAAAACAGAAAGAGTCCCATAAGAAAGATTGATGTCTCTCTTTCCTGCGATCCCTAGTGTTGAGAAATTTTTGTTGTTTAAGAAAGCGTTTGCACGACCTTCCTTGAACTTAACGACGATTTCACCTGGAACGTGTTCGGCCACAGTTGCGTGTAGTGATGTTGTCACTGCCACTGTCGCTAGCCCTAATAGCATCTTTTTCATACTTCTCCCTCCTGGAGATGATGGTTTTTAAACGATTCCTTGCCTGAGCAAAAAAATCAGCTACTGAATAGAAAGGTCTATTTTAAAGCTTAATCCGTCTAAAACTTTTTCCTAGCACTTTCCAAAATTGGTAAATTTTACCGAAATGGTTAGACCCTTTTAATTTGTCCTTCGATTTGCGAGAATGAACTCATGATACATAACAGTTCATCAGATCCTGTCTTAATCAAAAAAATCTCTCTTAAAATCTGGTCTCTAAGAGATGAGATCGAAGCTCGCATTCAGGCCAAGCTTGATGCAGGAGAAATTGTTCCTGAGAGTTTAGAAACAAGTCTTGTCGCTTTAAGATCTGAATATAATCCTAAGAAAAAAGAAGATTCAAATGTCATCAAAATGATTGGGAGTGATCCTATTCCTGATGATGGTGGCGAAGATGAAATGGCCAAGGCCATGGCCGAAGCGATGAATGGTGGCGCTGAAAGTGTTGAAGCTTCTACTGCCGCTATAGATGCAGCGGAAGAAGAAGCACTTGCTGGTGCAATCGAATCTAATGAGACGATTCCCAATAATGTTGTCAGTCTCAATGCTCATTCACAAGAAATTCAAATCCAAGTTGTTCCTCCTCAATTAGATGAAGCTAAAATTTCTCGAGGAAAAACCGTGTTGTCTGAAATCAACATGGATAAAATGTTTTTCTTTTCGAATCGTGCCTTTACTGAAGGCCAATCTATTGTGATTCAGTTTTGTATTCCAAAAACTTTTATCATGAATGCAGATGTCCTCTACTGTCGCCCATTTAATATCAAAAGCAGAATTATCTCTCAGAATAATTATACTCACCGAATGCTTGTTAAATTCAATTTCCTCAAAGAAGGTGAAAGAGCATTACTTCGTCAATTTATCCAGTCAATCGAGCCTGATATTCCAAAGGCCGTGAAGAAAGTGGATAAAGAAGAAGGTGATGGTGGTGATTCATCTTTTGACGAGTTAGATGATTTAGGCCTATAGTTTAATTCATGTCGACTCCACATACTTTCCAATCAAAGCTCGTTTCCAATTCAGTTGTGCTGCTTTTTATTGCTCTTGTTGGAGCGACTGCTTATCTCACTGTTGAATTTCAACAAGCACCTAAAAACGAACAAGAGTTAATTGAACAGACTCGCCTCTTTTCTGCCAAAGAACTCGAAGCTGTAATGAGAATTACATTAAAAAACAAATCCGGTGATTATGTTTTTGAAAGAAGTCTGACGGAGCAAGATCGTGACTGGCACATGATCAGTCCCAAATCCCTGCCAGGAAGCTCACTTTTTATTGATCAGCTCTACAATTCACTTAAAGTTATAAAGACGAAGAACCTTCTTCCAGATAACAATATCAATGCTTCTAATTTTTCACTAAATAAACCTACGGCCATTGTGACTCTGGAAAATGAGCAAGGGAAAAGTATTGTTGTTAATGTCGGTATTATGAACACAATCGACAACTCTACCTATCTTAGAGTTTCAGGCAAAACAGGAATCTTTCACGTAGAAGCGCCAACTCTCTCACTGGAAAATGCAACACTTAATGATCTCATTGAATCACGTATTTTTGCGCTTGAACTTAATCAGATTAATGAAATTAAACTCACAAAAAAACAGTCACCAGTTCCACTTCTCCAAGCAACAAAAAAAGAAAATGGATGGGTTTCTGCAACAGGTTCAACTCTGGATGCTGCGAAGTTGGAAGATCTCATTCAATCATTCAATGCTCTTAAGAGTAGCTTCATTCTCGATAAACAAAGCGATGCCCAGAGCAGACAAACAACAAAACTCATGAGCACTCCTGAATACACCGTTAGAGTTCTATTTAGTGACGGCAATAGCTCTACCTACACTATTTCTCAATCGGCCACACAATTAGTTGATGTCGATGTTAAAGGCGATGCTTACTTCTTAGTCAGTTCTACATTGGGAAACATCGTATACGTTGTTAAGGAAGAATCTCTCTCTGCCTTCGATTTAAAAGCAGACAGCTTAAACAGCGTCCAACCGCCGGTCCCGGCCAATTAAGAGACTTTCTTTGTCTTTTGGAGTTTTTCTGGGTCAACGAAGACTTTGATGAAGTTTTCAATCAGGATCGTATTGTAGCGTTTTACGCCTTCTTTATTCATAAGAATTTTTTTCAATGCTTCTGTCGGCTGTAATTTATCATCCATCATAATGTTCAAGAAATCGTCGGCCAGACAAACGATATTTGAGAGTGTCAGAATCTTACTTCCCTTCTTACCAAACGGATAACCAGTACCATCGAAAGCTTCATGGTGCTGCAGAATAATCTGCTTAACGACGTTGTTAATCGAACGCACGTTCTCGAGCATCTGGTAACCAAGCTCAGGATGCTTTTTATACTGCTCTAGCTGCTCAGGCGTCATATCACGAGGTCTGATGTCTAAGTATTCTTTGGGAAGTAATGTTTTTCCAATGTCATGAAACATACACGCCATGGCCGTCGTTTCAATCGTTGTTTTTGACTGCCAATCAAACTGCTTAATGATCGCAGTTGCATATAATGTCGTGAGGAAAGAATGTGAATAAGCGGTTGGATCAAAGTTTTGATACGAGCGCAGAACTGAATAAAGATCAGTTTGTTTTTCGATTAATTGAAAAACAGTCTCGCAAACTTCCTTTCCTTGCTCAATAACTTGCGGCTTAATCCCTACGGTATAAACTTCTTCAATAAATTTTTCTGAAACGTTTTTAATGATATTAACTTTATTGGCGGCCGGAACTTGCTCATTCGCAATTAACTTCTTACTCAAAAAATTATTGTATTGAATGAACTTTCTGCGATCGCTGTTGTGAAAATACAATGAATCAATTTTCTTTTCATTTTTGTATTTATCCAATCTCTCTTTCGAGAATGTATCGCCAGCGTGAAGAATTTTAAGATATTTGTCAGCGTTCAATTTAATGTAGATATCAAACAGAACAGCTTGCGCAGAATAGAACTCATCAATTTTAATTCGTGAGAAGTTCTCATCCGTCATCGCCACTTCTTGCTCTGGAGAGACACCTTCTTTTTTTGGAACATTGGCCATCAAATCGTGAATCGATTGATGTCCTTCCAGCAATTCTTTGAGGTGAGGAAGTTCAAATGGACGAACAGCGATTTCTGCAACACCAAACTTCTGCATCTTTTCGTTCGAGACTTCTCCTGAGGCGATGTAGTCTCCACTATCAACAACGAGGAGTACTCGTTGGTTGGTAGCATTGGCCTTGATGAATTTTAAAACCTGCATGCATGAGTGATTTTGCACACCATAGTTCAAAAAGATGGCGAAGAATTTTTCATTATAGAGTGCCAGCTGAGCGTCTTTACCATTGAAGACGCAGTGAACTTCATATTGGAGTTCGGTAAAATACTTCTTAGCTTGGACGGCCCAAGCTTCGTTTTGATCAACAATGAGTATTTTTAAGGCCAACCGTTTTCTCCACGAGAATAAATCTCATGAACTTTATCGGTCGTAAGTGATGAAAACTAAAATAAAAAAGTGGTTAAAAAGACTAGTCCTTTTAACCACTTACATAAGAATAAACGAAAAATGAATTACTTGATTTCTTTGTGAAGAGTGTGTCTTCTAAGAAATGGATTATACTTCATCAATTCAAGACGATCTGGAGTCGTTTTCTTGTTTTTTGTTGTTGTATATCTTGAAGGAGATTTTCCTTCTTTTCTTGCTTCTGTACATTCAAGTGTTACGATAACTCTAGGACCTTTTTTAGCCACAACTGCCTCCACGCACGAGAAAAATTAACAAACATGAAATTACACGTTTGTCCTTGGCATGACAACCATAAATTTGCTAAAAAACGAATACAAGGCCTATGAATATGAAAATAAATCAAGAAAATTGGACTTCTTCACACTATTATTCGGATCCCCTACGAGCTTTTATCTCGTTGGGAGCTTCTCCTAGTGATTCTGATGACGAGGCCCAGATCCACTATTTAGTAACGGTTACTGATAAAGATTTCCAGGAAGTATTCCAAAGTACGCATTCCGATCTCGATTCCGCCATTGCTGTCCTTAACGAAAAGTACGGCCATTGGAGCATGATCGACGCTGGCCAAAAAGTTAGTGGAGATGGTTGCTCAAGCTGTGCGGCCCACTGATAAGCTTCACTTGAATTCCATTGACAAACAATAGCAAATTGGCCAAATTACAAAGCTATTAAATTTAACCTGGTTCTGTATACAAAGCAGAGATCAATAAAAAAGAGGTCCATGATGAAAGAAGGAATCCACCCAAAGTACGAAAAAGTTAACGTTAGCTGCGTTTGTGGCGCAACTTACGAAACTGGTTCAACAATTAAATTAGAAAAAATCGACATCTGTGCTGCTTGTCACCCATTCTATACAGGGAAGACAAAAGTTCTCGATACTGAAGGAAGGATTGAAAAATTCAAAAAGAAATTCGGTACAGACTACAACAAGTCAGCAAAAAAGTAATTTTGATAGAGGCCCGCACTGCGGGCCTTTTTTTTGCCCGCTTTTTTGCTTAAGGACTTGTTTGATTCGCCACATGTGTTCTAGCTTCTCCCCTCGATTCTCACCCATCCACAATCGAGGTCATCATGAAAACACTTATCCTTTTATCCCTTTCTTTTTTCCTTACAACGTCGGCATTCGCTGGACGTAAAATTCTTGATTACGATGAACCTCTGATGAAAAAACTGGATCAAGAAGTTCAAAAAGATCTCGAAGGAAGTCCCTCGTGCTTCAAAGGAAAAGTGCGCGCGAAATTTGAAGAGATGC
>CBIHOP010000103.1:0-9391 GCA_966211385.1 uncultured Bacteriovorax sp. | reverse complement strand
CTGTACCATTTTGACCTAAGATCATTTAGTTTTTCTTGATTCTTTTTTTGATTATTGAGAAGACGCTCAGCGAGTTTTATTACGTCTTTATTTTCACTCTTAGCAATTGCTTTTTCAGCAAGAGCGATTCCAACACTTGAATGTTGGGACATTTGTTCGATGAATTCTGCTTAGCCGGCAACACTTGCGAAACTAGGTTTGAGTTAAAACCAAAAGAGTGAAATGAAAATTGATTTGAAAACCATAATTCCTCCCGGGACGCTCAATCCAAGGAGGAATGCAAGACTGTGACCAGATTAATTCATGATTAATTTGAAAGGCGGCAGGTCAGTTCGAAAAGCTGATCTCTTCCCCAAATGGCGAGAACGAGTTTATCTTCTTTTTCTCTGAGCGATCCTTCACTGTAACCGCGCATGTCATACTCCGGGAAAAAGGCTTCTAAAACATAATAGTGTGTACTTTTTTGAGTCACGTACGTTGCAATGTGTTCCGCTATATCGATGAAAGTTTTTTCACCCATTATTGTCGTCACTGTTGTGTGGGAAACAGGTTCCAAACTTTGTGTCTGAATACACTCTAGTTCTGCTGACTGAATGTTCAAGGAAAAAAAGGCCAAAAGACTTAAAGTTAAAATTTTTTTCATCTCAATATCTCCTCCCCTAATTAAACTTGAACTTTCATGTCTTGGCCAGACCTTCGAGGATTGGACAATCTGGACGATTATCTCCATGGCAGGTTCGCGATAAGTGCTTCAGAGTATCGACCATTGATTGAAGTTCGTTAATTTTTGCTTCCAGATTTTTGATATGAGCAGAAGCCAGATTCTTAACTTCTCCGCTCGCACGTGATTTATTTCGCCAAAGACTTACAAGTTTTTTTATCTCCATCATCGAAAAGCCAAGTCCGCGTGCACGTTTCACAAAGGCCAGGATATGAACATCGCTCTCTTTGTAAATACGGTAGCCGCTATCACTCCTTCCCGCTTTGGGGATGATGCCTATCGATTCATAATGGCGAATCAACTTTGCACTTACTCCCGAAGCTGCTGACACTTCACCGATATTCATGATTGTCTCCTTTGCGAATTGGGTTTCCAGCTTTTCAACATGAGTGCGTTTGTAACAACACTCACACTACTCATGGCCATCGCTGCTCCCGCAATAACTGGACTCAGATAACCAAGCGCTGCCAGTGGAATACCGATAACATTATAAATAAAGGCCCAGAAAAGATTCTGTCTGATTTTCTGATACGTACGTTTAGATATTTCAAGAGCATCTGGAATAAGCAGTGGATTTCCACGCATGAGTGTAATACCTGCTGAGTGCATGGCCACATCCGTTCCTGATCCCATGGCAATTCCCACATGAGCGGCAGCGAGTGCTGGAGCATCGTTAATACCATCTCCAACCATCGCCACAATTTCGCCTTGGGATTTAAATTCTTCGATGAATTTAGATTTATCGGAAGGAAGAACTTGAGCACGAAAATCACTAAGACCAAGTTTCTCAGCAACGCTTTTCGCTGCACCGGCATTATCACCTGTCAACATAACACTTTTAATTCCAAGTTTAGTGAGTTCTTGAATTGTTTGTTCTGCAGACTTTTTTATTTCATCACTAAAGGCCATAGCGCCTAATAGAGAATTTTCACTGGCAACAAAAGAGACTGTGTGCCCTGTTTGTTCCCACTTTGAAGCTTTATCCTTCATTGAACTTAAATCGATCTGCAACTCCTGCATGTAGCGAGCTGTCCCAATAAAGAATTTTTGATTTTCAACAATGCCTTCAATTCCTCTTCCTGGAACTGCTTTAATAGAGTGAGCTGATTTAAGTCCCAGTTTTAGTTCTTCTGCTTTTCTGACTACCGCCTTTGCCAGCGGATGTTCACTTCCTTTTTGCAAAGTCGCTACGAGAGAAAGTATTTCATTTTTATTTTCAGAGAGAGTTTCAAAACCATTTAAAACAGGATGTCCCTCTGTCAGTGTTCCAGTTTTATCAAAGGCCACCATAGTAACTGAGTGAGCGACTTCCAATGCTTCAGCATCTTTAATGAGAATACCGGCCTTAGCACTTAAACCAGTCCCAACCATAATCGATGTCGGGGTTGCTAGGCCAAGAGCACATGGACAAGCAATGACAAGGACAGCGACACCATTAATGATCGCCTGCTCCCAATTTTGCGAGTAGAGTCCCCAACCTAAAATTGTTATTAGAGCAATAACTAAAACAACAGGCACGAATACCGCGCTCACCTGATCAACTAATCGTTGAATCGGTGCCTTCGCTGATTGAGCATTTTCAACTAAACGAATGATTCTCGCGAGCGTTGTTTCTGCACCTAAGGCCATCGTCTCTATTTCAATTCGCCCATCTCCGTTGAGTGAACCACCTGTGACCAAATCATCACTTTCTTTTATAACAGGTAAACTTTCACCTGTGATCATCGATTCATCGATTTGCGTTTGTCCTCTGAGAATTTTTCCATCGACAGGTATTTTTTCTCCAGGCAAGACGACAATAATGTCATGAAGCTTAACGTCTTTAATTGAAATCTCTATTTCACCCTCTGGTCGGAGTACTCTTGCTTTATCAGGGCGTAGAGATTGAAGTGCCTTGATCGCAAGAGTTGTTTGCATCTTCGCTTTCTTCTCAATATATTTTCCAAGCAACACAAGAGTAATAACGACTGCTGCACTTTCGAAATAGAGCGGACCAGATCCATCTAGATGATAGAGTGAAAGAAAATACGCCGCACTTGTTCCGAGTGCCACGAGAAGATCCATATTACCTGAACGCGCCCTAACCGCTCCCCAGGCCGCTTTATAAAAACGCGCTCCCAAATAAAATTGCACAGGAGTCGTTAGAACAAGCTGAACGATCGGAGGAAGCATTAACATCATTCCAAAAAGTTCAAACAACATGGGAACAACTAATGGAAGCGAAAGAACTACTGCTAAAATGAGCTTTCTTTTTTCCTTAAGTAGTTCTTTGTGTTTTTCTTCATCATCGCTATGTTCAGACTCTTCATCTAAAATGAGATGCGCTTGATATCCCGTTTTTTCAATCGTTGCTAAAACTTTTGCTACGGTTGCTTGATCTTTTGTTTTCACGATTCCTGTTTCTGAAGCAAGTGAAACATTAATCTCCTGAACACCTTCTATTTTGTTAACTTGCTTCTCAATACGGGCAACACAACTTGCGCAGGTCATCCCGTTTATACTTATCTTTGTCGTTTCCATATTTTCTCCTTCTTTAACACTATCTTAAACCTTCCCATGATGGTAAGGTCAAAATGTTTTTTTTCTTGACCTTCCCACCGTTGGAAGCTTTAAACTCTTTTTCAAGGAGAACTATATGATAGAAGCAAAAGTTTTAGGTATGACATGCCAAGGTTGTGTGAAAAGTGTGACAAACGCTCTTAAATCATTAGATGCGAACGCAGAAGTAACTGTTGAACTGGCCACTAAATTAGTAACAGTTAAAACAAATAAAAATGCATCTGACGTGAAGGCAACGATTGAAGATGCGGGTTATGATGTTGAAAGCATTAAGAATGCATAATTCTCGATCCTTTCAGTCTGAGATGGTTATATTTTTCACAAAATAAAGCTCAATTCCAATCGTAGCTGAACGATAAAGTGGCCTCGACACGGAGAGGTTTTCGGATGCGATTGGAACAGCTTATTGGTTTTTTTTTCAAATTTATCTTAAGTCTAGTCGCACTCTCTTGTATCAAAATACTCATGTTTAGTTAATGCCATGATTCTTCGATAAAGCCGAAGGCGCTCATATCTTTTATGCAAGTTTGTTATGAACTTTCACTTGATACTCTATTCTTGTGTAAAACCAAAATGAATACCAGGAGGGATCATGAAGGTTCAAAACAATACAAGTTTAAAAACATGGCTCGGACGGGCCGATTGGGAAAATTGGGTTAATCTTTTTTTAGGTGCATGGGTTCTCTCACTTCCGTGGACTGTCGGCTACGGATTCCATCCTTACAACGTCAATGTCGTCTCATGGAATTTCGTCATTATGGGTGGCGTAGTCATGGCAATGTCTTGGATGGCCATTAAAAAGGTTGCACCGTTTGCTGAGTGGTTAAATTTATTCGCTGGAATTTGGTTATTCTTCTCACCGTGGTTCCTCCTCTATGAGGATAATTCACCTTGGTATGTTTTTTACAATGAGAACAATGCTCTCTTGTGGAATTCGATAGGCTTTGGTGCTCTGATTACTTTATTCTCTGCTCTCACTATTCCTGTTGTGGAGAAGATCGTTTACAAAAGACATTTGGTTAAAAAACAAAAAGAAGAAGAATACCATCCTCCATTTTACGGAAAATATCATCATCGTTGATTAGTTAAAAATCAGCAGTAAGCGGGTCGGGACCTGTTCTTCCATTTGGATCATCAAGAGTGGAAATCAGGTCTCGATCTTCAACGGTAAGAGTGAAATCAAAAATTGAAAAATTCTCGACCATTCGGGATGTCGTCACCGTTTTAGGAATGGCAATAACTCCGTAATCCAGATGCCAACGCAAAACTATTTGCGCAGGTGAACGTTGATATTTATCCGCCAATTTTAAAATTGCTGGATCATTGAAAAACTTACCACGCGCAAGCGGACTCCATGCTTCAGTCGCAATTCCATAATGAGCGTGCACCTTTCGTAATTCCTTCTGCTGGAAGTGAGGATGCAGTTCAATCTGATTAACAGCTGGGACAATACCCGTTTCTTCAATTAATTGTTCCAAATGCTCTTTATTAAAATTGGAAACTCCAATTGATCGCGCTAATCCTTCCTGCCTAAGTCTGGCAAGCGCCTTCCAAGTTGGTATGTATTTATTTTGCTTAGGCGCCGGCCAGTGAATGAGATACAAATCAACATAATCGGTTTGAAGTTTTTTTAAACTTTTATCCATCGCTCTCAAAGTAGCATCATAACCTTGGTCTGAGTTCCAAACTTTCGTCGTAAGAAAAATTTCAGAGCGCTTGATCTGTGATTCCTTTAAACCTTTGCCCGTTCCACTTTCATTACCGTAAATAGCGGCCGTATCAATCGAGCGATAGCCTGTGGCGAGAGCTTCATCTACAACTCTTGGTGCCTCATCCTCTTTCACTTGCCACATACCAAATCCCAACTGGGGAATTTTCATGTTGTCATTGAGAGACAGATAAGGTTGTTTGATCATTTTTTATTGGCCTTGTGTTTTTTTTCGTCTACCTGATCGGTCCAACGGTTGCGAGGAGTCGCTTCCATCGTCCTATCAATAGTATGCAACAGTTTGCCAATGATGTGAAATAGTTTGCTCATGACTTATTTCCTCGATCATCATTTTGATTTTTTTTAGGATGAAAGACAGAGTTTCCCTGCTCATTTTCTTTAGGGTCCATCTTTTCATATTGATTTGAATTATCGGTCCAACGGTCAACATCGTTGTTGGTTTTGATTTTCTGAACATTAGGATTTTTAGCGGTCATAACATTCTCCTTTTCTATTAGAGAATGCATAGAAAATGCCAAGGATCATTAAATGATCCCCGGCAACTATTATGAGAAATTAGAATTCACATCCAGGAATTGAATAAGGCATAACTTTTACTGATGAAATCCCGGCTTCTGTCCAGAATCCAAATGGGATGTTGTAGTGAAGCGGAATAGACATTGAAATTGTTTTGAATGAACCTTCTCCGTTAGGAATTTCTTTTGTGTAGTTAATAGGTGTGCTTAAAAATTTATTCACTTCACGTGCACATCCACCTGCTTCACCTGAAGACCATTTGACGCAAACTGGGACAGCATACTGAGTATGAATATTGTCACCATCAACACAAACTTCTTCCACAGAGACAAAAACACTACCGAATTGAACTTTAGGAAAATCACCTACAAGCTCAGACGCAAATGAAGTCGCAGTAACAAGTGCAACAATTGAAAGGAATAATGATTTCATAAATTCTCCTTAATGCATTTATTTGCATGTTGATAAGTTGGCGTGGTGATACAACAGTTCATGTCGAGTTCAAATAATTTTTTTTGTGTCAAAATGTAAATTAACATCCGTCGATACAATTGCGCTTAGTTATTCGCCATGGCCGCGATTATGCAAAAGATAATCTTAAGGAGAGCAGCATGAGTAAGGTGTGGTTTGTCACAGGTGCTTCAAAGGGTTTAGGACTTTCACTTGTAAAAAAACTTTTAGCACGTGGTGAAACAGTCGCCGCGACATCGCGTTTTTTGCCTGCCCTCAAACGCGCTGTGGATGAAGTATCAGAAAATTTCTTACCGATGGAAGTCGATTTATCAGATGAGAGAAATGTTCGCGCGGCCATCAAAAAAACAATGGAGCGCTTCGGCCGCATTGATGTTGTTGTGAATAACGCTGGATTTGGACAATTTGGAACTCTCGAAGAGTTGTCGGATAAAGAAACGAGAGAAAACTTTGAAGTGAACGTCTTCGGCATGTTGAATGTCATTCGCAATGTTCTCCCTCATATGCGAAAAGCTCATAGCGGACATATTTTTAATATATCTTCTATTGGAGGATTTGTGAGCCAGTCTTCCGGCTGGGGCGTTTATAGCGCAACTAAATTTGCAGTCGCCGGGCTCTCTGAGGCGCTTGCTTCCGACGTAAAATCTTTCGGTATTAAGGTAACTGTTGTTTATCCTGGACTTCTACGTACAGATTTCTTAGGTGCTGATTCACTTCGAACTCCGGTTCATCCAATCAGTGATTACATTGAAGCAAGAAACTCTCAAGAAATTCATCGACACGCTCTTCATCATCATGAACCAGGTAATCCAGATATGGTGGCCCTCGGTCTCATCGAAGTTGCGCACGCTCCAGTTCCACCACTTCACCTCTTTCTAGGCGCCGATTCATACGATATGGTCAGAGCTAAAATTTCAATGCTGGAAATGGATTTGGAAGAATGGAAAGGTGTAACCTTAATTACTGATTATCATTTATAAGAAAAGCGGAAGTTAACTTCCGCTTTTTAATTCAAGAAGGTAGATGCCGCGTCTGTTTCATTTTAGAGGATTCATTTTGAGCTTTCCGATCTTTGACTTGTCCTCTATTGCTTGCTTCATCAACATCTTTATTTCTTTGTCGTCTTTTTTGTCTATTATTGTTTTGTAAAACCATAATGCTCCTTTTTATTTTCTTTCAGGTTCTCGATTGGGATAATTTTCGATTTTTTGGGTATCCAGATCAACTTCTGTATTGGTTCCGACCTGTCCAGGATTAATTTCCGTTGGCTGTCCATCAGGTTGACCTTCCGCTGGCGGATTAATATCTGAAGAAAGTGGTTCATTTGCGTATTCTGCCATACAAAACTCCTTGGTATAGACCTCTTCAACTGTAATTTGCATATCCAATGCCTATCTTTTTGCGATACTCTTTTCCCAATGAAAAAGATCTTCCTCGACGTTCGACAATTTGCCGTACCCGTACCGCGTGTAGGAAGCATTGAAACGCACTCGGGATACTCTGCTCCGCCGCTCAATGGTCAGGAAATTCATCAGATCATTCAAAAACGCCGAAAAAAAGAAAATGCAAAATATGAAACTGAAAAAAAACTTGGACATGTTTTCGAAACATCAGACTATCATTTTTCGGTAGGCGGAAGAGTCGATGGAATACTTGAAAGTGAAACTGTTGTCATTGAAGAATTAAAAACAGCATTTGATAGTGAATCACTTTTTCAAAAGCTAGAAGGCAATTTTAATCATCCCTACGTTTTGCAACTACTCACTTATGGTTATTTTTATTTTCGAGAGAATGGGACTATTCCAGACTTACATCTCACAGTTATTTCTTCCCGCAACTTCAAATCAAAAACACTCGAAGTACATTTAGATATTGAACAATATGAAAATTGGCTTGATCTACGTTTGAAGGAATTAGTTCTCGAAACTAAAGCACAAGAGAAAATTTTTAACAAAAGATTAAAAACATCAAACGAGATTGTTTTTCCTTTTGCGACACCTCGTAAAGGTCAAACAGAGCTCGTAGCAGCTGTTGAAGAAAATTTTAAAAGCGGAATTCCTCTTCTTATCCAAGCTCCCACAGGACTGGGAAAAACGGCCGGTCTTCTCTATCCTGCGCTTAAAGAATCTCTCAGCCGCGGTCAAAAAGTTGTCTATGTAACGCCTAAAAACTCTCAACATCTGGTTGCGGAAGAAGCCGTATCCATGATGCAGTCACAAGGTGCAAAGATTAAAAGTTTTACCTTAACGGCAAAAAGTAAATTGTGTTTAAAAGCAGAACCACTTTGCAATCCTATCTATTGTGAATACGCAAAAGATCACTATGAAAAAGTTGCTAAGTTTAATCTTGTTGACGTCATTCAAAAGAAAAAAAGATTAACGGCAAAAACGCTTAAAAAAATTGGCGAAGAATTTATTGTTTGTCCATTTGAGCTTTCCCTTGAGGCCATTGAAAAAGCAGACGTTGTTATTGCAGATTACAATTATGTTTTTTCTCCTCGCAGTCTTATAGGGAGATTGTCCGAGCCTCTATTTGAAAAAGAGCAACCTGCCAATTTAATTATTGATGAAGCTCACAACCTTCCTTCGCGCGCGCAGGATTATTTTTCTTCTGGACTTTCACTTTCGCAAATCGATGTTTTTATCAATGCCAAAATTCCCTATGCGGAAGAAGCCAGACAACTCATCTTGAAGTACCGAGGTCAGCCTCGAAGGATAGATATTGAGATCAAAGATTTTACTGATCTCAACCAAAAAATCAGAGAGTTCACTCTTGATTATTTGGATGATGATAGTGCCGAGATTGAAGTGGGCGATCCCGTTCTTGCCTTTTCTAATATCTTTAATGACTTCACAAATGCACTTGAATTTTCGGGAGAAGAATTTTTTCACACCTATCAGGAATCGCCGCGAGATGCATGGTTGAAAGTAACGTGTTGTGATGCTTCGAAGAAGCTGGCCGAAGCCTACAAAAAATTCAAAAATGTTGCCGCTTTTTCGGCCACGGTTAAACCTTTTCATTACTATCATGAACTTCTTGGTTTGAATGAACACACCAAACAATTGGAATTCGTCTCTCCTTTTGCGCATGAAAATCGCAAAGTGATTATCATCCCCCAGGTTTCCACAAAACTAAAAGATCGTGAACGCAACACCGGTCGAATTTGTGAAGTTATTGCAAAATTAGTTGAAGTGAAGAGTGGAAACTACATCGTTCTCTTTCCTAGTTTTGATTTCATGAATCGAGTCGCTCGTGATCTCGACATACCTGGAATGCGTATTCTCACTCAGCAAAAATTTATGAAAAATAAAATGACAGTTGAGTATCTTGAAGCCTTAAAAGAAAATATTCCGACACTTCTTTTAGGAGTTCAAGGCGGCGTATTTTCAGAGGGA
>CBIHOP010000102.1:0-9454 GCA_966211385.1 uncultured Bacteriovorax sp. | reverse complement strand
CAAGTTCAACACTCACGTTTTTAAACGGCCTCAATTTTACAGAACCGGCCTTTGTTTTTGTTATCATGTGCATGGCCGCTACTAAGCCCATCATTCTTTTTGCCGAAAAAATTATCTACGGCATTTCGAAAATCCTTCCTTTCAAAGAGAAGCTTTCATTTTATCTGGCGACGATGATCATTGGTCCACTGTTAGGATCATTCATCACTGAACCTGCTGCGATGACGGTGACGGCGCTTATTCTCTATGAAAATTTTTATAAAAGATCCATGTCGCTTAAATTTAAATATGCGACGCTGGGATTATTGTTAGTGAACGTTTCCATTGGAGGAACGCTTACTCATTTTGCAGCTCCACCTGTTCTCATGGTCGCTGCTAAATGGGGGTGGGATACATCTTTCATGATGGCGCACTTTGGTCTCAAGGCCATCGCTGCCGTTGTTATCTCAACTGCTTTTTATGCTTATGCTTTTAGAGACGAGCTTCAAGGAATTGTCGCGAGCAAAGAAAAAGATGCGCATGAACCTGCATGGTGGAAAATTTTCATTCAGATTATTCTGCTTGTCTTAGTCGTTCTTACGGCCCATCATCCGAAAATCTTCATCGGAATTTTTTGTTTCTTCTTAGGTTTTGTCAGCATCACACGACGCTATCAAACTGAATTAAAGCTTAAAGAATCTTTTCTCGTTGGATTTTTTCTCGCAGGTCTTATTACCCTTGGATCCCTGCAATCATGGTGGTTAAAACCATTACTGGCGAATATGAGCGATACACTTCTTTATTTAGGAGCGACCGCTCTTACGGCCGTTACCGACAACGCTGCTCTTACTTATTTGGGTTCACTTGTTGAGCTATCTGATTCTGCTAAATATGCTCTTGTTGCCGGAGCAGTGACTGGGGGAGGTCTCACCGTTATTGCGAACGCTCCGAACCCGGTTGCGTTTGGATTTCTTAAAAACGAATTTGGAAAAGAAGGAATCTCACCGCTAAATTTATTTTTAGCAGCATCTTTTCCGACTCTCGTATCAATGCTCTTTTTTTATTTCTTGTTTTAGAAATTAAGCTTTTGGTTCAATCGCCATGACCCATTCATAAGAATCAGGGCTTCTTCCTTCTTGAATGGCGAGTAGTTTTTCACGAAGTTCCATACCCATTTTTCCCTCTGGATGAGCGAGTGGATAGCGTTCATCAGTGATTTCTGCCAAATAATTAATTGGGGTAATAATCGCTGCCGTTCCACATGCAAACGCCTCTGTACAACGACCTGCTTTGATATCGGCGATTAATTCTTCGATAACCATTTTGCGTTCAAAAACTTTTATTCCTAAATCGCGCGCAAGTGTGATGAGTGATTTTCTGGTGATGCCATCAAGAATACTGTCGTTGAGTTCCGGTGTATGGAGTTCACCATTAATGACGGCAAAGAAATTCATGCCAGACATTTCTTCAATGTATTTTTTGTCACGTCCATCAAGCCAAAGTGTTTGAACGAAACCATGTTGTTTAGCTTTAATCGATGAAAGTAAGCTGGCCGCATAATTTCCACCCGTCTTCGCAAATCCAGTTCCGCCAGGAAAAGCGCGGGAATTTTCTCTCTCAATGAGAACAGAAAGCCCTGTATCGTTTCCGAAATAGGCGCCCGATGGTGATGCGATGACCATGAATTTAAATTTCTCAGAAGGTTTGATTCCTAATGTTTCTTCGGAAGCAAACATGAATGGACGAAGATAGAGTGATTCTCCCGAGCGACGAGGAACAAAATTTGCTGAATAAGCTGTCACTTCTTTTACAGCATCCATAAAAATATCGAAAGGGATGTGAGGCATCGCCATTCTTTCTGCTGAACGATTAAAACGTAAATGATTTTCATCCGGTCTGAAAATAAAAGGACCTTTTCCGGCCACGCGATAGGCCTTCATTCCTTCGAAAATCTCTTGAGCGTAGTGAAGAACTTTCGCTGTTGGATACATCGTGATGGGACCATAGGGAAGAATTTCGAGTGGACCCCATTTTCCATTCTCATATGAACTGCTGGCCATGACGGGAGACATGACATTTCCAAATCCTAAATTTTCAGGAAGTGTGAATGATTTAAGCGCGTCCGCTACTTGTGAATGAATGATGATTTCCGTCATGTTTTACCTAGTCCTCAATAAAAAACCCATCTAAAAACTGAGCCATTATATCAATTATGAAGAAAGAATCAAAAGTTAATTAGTAAACCTGACTACCTTCCTTAAGGAAAATACTGCGCAGTATAAGGCAGTTATAGCTCTTACATCTAGACAACATTGTTCGCACATTTTTTTAACTTCGTCGGGGAAATACCGATAAATCAGAGCGAAGTAGTTATGACATTAAAAGTGACTTTGAAGAGAGACTTGTATGAATGAATTTGAAAAAGAAGTTAAATTAGATTTTTTAGCGGAAGCTATTCAGCTCTTAGACGACGCTGAGCAGGCCTTTTTAGCGCTCGAAAGCGATAAGAACAACGCTAATCTTATGAACGAGATTTTCAGACTTGCTCACAACCTAAAAGGAACGTCTCGTGCCGTTGGGTTTGGAGATGTAGCAGAGTTCACGCATGAGATGGAAAACCTCATTCTTAAAATCAAAGAAGGGAAGGTTGAAATCACCGATCAAGTGGTATCACTTCTTCTAGAATGTAATGATCACGTGAGTGTCATGATCAAGATGCTCAATATGGATCTTGAATCGCGATTTGATTCAAAAGAAATCATTGCAAAAATTCTTGCTGCCCTTAATGGTGAACTTCCTTCTGCGGAAGCTGCTCCAGTTGTCGCTCACGATGCTCAACCCGAGATGCAAGAAGAAACAATTTCAGCTGAAGACATCGCTCTATTAGAGAGCTTTGAAAATAATCTCAATGCTCCAGCTGAAACTGAAGCACGCATTTTGACAATGGAGCAGAAAGAAGAAAGAGCGGCCAGCTTCTTTCCTTCGGAGGCTTCTAAACCAAAAGCAACGCCCGTTTCTGCAGCACCAGCACCAAGTTCTTCAGGATCAGGTGGCGACCACAAAAAAGCTCCTCCAGCTGGCGGTGCTAAAGGTGGCGGTGAAGACGATAGTATCCGTGTTTCGCTTTCACGTGTTGAAATGCTTAATAACGTTGTAGGTGAGCTTGTTATTATTCAGACAGTTCTTAACCAACATAGAGATGAAGTTCAAAACTCTCTCATGTTAAAATCACTTTCACATCTAGCGAAGCTTTCAAAAGAAATTCAGAACATTTCAATGAGTCTTCGTATGGTTCCACTCAAACAAACGTTGCAAAAAATGCAACGTATTGTTCGCGATACATCTAAGGCACTTAATAAAAAAGTTCACCTGGAACTTATTGGTGAAGAAACAGAAATCGATAAAACAGTTCTTGAGCATTTGGCCGATCCACTTGTCCACATTGTAAGGAACGCTGTTGATCACGGTCTGGAATCAACTGAAGGTCGTCTTGCTGCCGGTAAAGATGAAGAAGGGAGAGTTTCGATCAAGGCCTTCCACGAAGGTAACAACCTCGTTATTGAAATCCGTGATGATGGTAAAGGAATCAATCCAAAAATCATTCGTGAAAAAGCGATTGAAAAAGGTGTTATCTCTGCCAATGCAACAATGAGTGATGATGACCTCGTTAACCTCATTTTCCACCCGGGATTCTCGACAAAATCTGAAGTTTCAGAAATCTCAGGTCGTGGTGTAGGGATGGACGTTGTTAAAACGAACATCGAAAAACTTTCTGGTGAAGTAAAAGTTGTAACTGAACTTGGAAAAGGATCAGTTTTCAAAGTTGTTCTTCCACTTACTCTTGCAATCATCGAAGCGATGGTTACTAAGATCGGGGATGAGCGCTACATTATTCCTCTGGGACAGGTCTACGAATCACTAAGCCCAACACCTGATATCGTTCATCACGTAAATGGAGTGGGTGATTGTTTGAAGATTCGTGGTGAGGTTCTTCCACTCTTTAAGATCAGCAAAGCTCTACAAAGAAATATGGCCGAAAAGCCATTGCACCAGCAGATTGCTATCATCGTAAATTCAGAAGAACGCAACTTTGCGGTACTTGTGGATGATATCCTTCATCAACAGCAAGTTGTAATCAAAAAACTTGGTGATGAAATTAAAAATCAAAAAGGATTTATGGGTAGCTCAATCTTAGGTGATGGTCGTCCGGCCTTCATCTTAGATTTAATTGAACTTTTCTCGGGATCGATGAAGAAGAAGAAAACAAACTTTTTAGAAGAAATAGCGTCATAGGAGACAGCAAAATGGAAAAAGACAACGTCACAAAAATGAAAAGAGTAAATGGTTCTGAATTGTCTCGTTTTATCGAGTTCAGTCTTGGAAATGAAGACTATGCAATTCCTCTTCTAATGGTAAGAGAAGTTATTTCTGTTCCAGATACAACACCAATTCCAAAATCTCCTTCGCACTTTTTAGGAATTATGAACCTCAGAGGACAAGTTATCTCTGTTGTTGATCTTCGTAAAAAACTTAAAGTAGATGCAAGACAAGACAAAGAAGAAGCCGTCATTATCGTAGATATCGGTGGAATGAATATTGGTGTCGTTGTTGATTCAATTAACAAAGTTCTTGCTTTCTCTTCTGAAGAAGTAAGTGAAATGCCGGAAGTTGAACACCAAATCAACACACACTATATTTTTGGTGTTTATAAAAAAGAAAGTTCATTAACAGTATTGCTTGATATTGCAAAAGTCCTGGACATTAAGGATATGGAAGCTATCAGCGACGCGAAGAGAGCAGCTTAGTCCTTCGCCATTTTTACCTAATACCACGGAGAGTCCATGTCTGTACCTGTACCTGCACCAGCACTAGGAACTGTGAGCACTGAGTTTGTTCCTCTTATTGAAAAAGTATCGGCCGTTGTTCACAAAATTTCTGGAAACCGCTTGGGCGAAAAACAGGCCTACATGGTTGAGACACGTATTAAAAAAAGAATGATGGAGCTTGGGCTTAAACATGCCCAGGACTATCAGCGTTTTCTTGATACCAATATGGAAAGTGAGTCGAACGTTCTCGTAGGACTTCTTACGACTCACCATACATTTTTTTTCCGCGAATTTCCACATTTCGAACTCCTTAAGTCAAAACTCCCGGACATCGTTGCGAGTGTAAAAAAACGCAATGAGAAGACTGTATCCATTTGGTCAGCGGCCTGTAGCCGTGGGCACGAAGTATATTCGCTCGCCATGTTTATGGAGTTTCATCTTCCGAAAATTGATCCTTCAATGTCGTTTAAAATTTTAGGAACTGATATTGATGATGAATCAGTAAAAATTGCTAATAACGGCGTCTATCATCAAAACGAAATTAAAGAAATTCCCATGAACTATTTGGCAAACAACTGGGCCAATGGAACTGGTGAAATCGCGATGTATGCGAAGGTAAAATCGCAGTTAAAAAATAAATGCAGTTTCAAGAGAGGAAATCTCCTTAAAGTTAATGAAGCTGTTAAAGACGAAAAGTTCGATATCATTTTCTGTCGAAATGTTTTTATTTATTTTGAATCACACCAAGTGGAAATGATCAGTAAGGATCTTCTTGCTCATCTAAGACCTGATGGTCTTTTCTTCTCCGGAATTTCTGAACCTCTTTCGAATTTGAAGCTCGATGTTTATTCGATTGGTCCATCGGCCTATATGCATAAATCAGCGGCACCTGCTAAAACAGCGACACCGTCAAACGTGGTTCCATTAAGACCAGCGGCCACTCCAGAAGTTTTCGAACAAACTCTTTTAAAAGTTCTCTGTGTAGACGATTCGCCAAGTATCCTCACGCTTTTAAAGAAAGTACTGACAAAGGAACATGGTTTTGAAATTGTAGCAACGGCCATTAACGGTATCGATGCTATGGAGAAAATGCGTACACACAAAGTAGATCTTGTGACTCTCGATATACACATGCCGGAAATGGATGGTGTGACTTATCTTGAAAAGAACTATAATAAATCGCATCCTCCAGTCATGATTATCTCAAGTGCTTCGCGCGGTGATTCTGATACTGCCATGAAAGCGCTTCGTTTTGGGGCAAGTGATTATGTTGAAAAACCTGCGCTGACTAACCTAGAAGAGCGTGGTGAAGAGATTCGTACAAAACTAAGATCACTCGCTCAGGATTTTGCTCCGGGGACACCGGCAAAATCAACAATTTCATCTTACGATCAAGAAAATCAGAAGAAGTTTGTCATCGCAAAACCAGAAACAAAACTTCGTTTGATGATGGCCTCAATCTCTGATCTCGCTCAGATTAAAAGATTCATGTATGACGTTGATCAAAGCCAACCTCCTACGTTGATTTTCTTTGAAGGGCAAGGGGAACTTCTGGAAGGACTGGTTAAAGAATATAAAAATGAATTCAGACGTCCGGTTTCTTTTTTAGAGAATCCTGAAGATAAACTGGAAGCTAACACTGTTTATTTTGTCGATTTTAAAAAATCTTTCAATACGATCTGGAAAAAATACGGCACTCGTCCAACATCTATGCTGGTTTATGGAAACGTTTCGGCCCATGCCGCTAAGGCCCTTATGGATTGGAAAGGTGTAGAACTCTTGCTGGAAGATTTAGGACCGAAAGGCAATGGTAAAAATCCATTGGCGAAAGTCGCAAACGATGTTGTTCCGGCGACTAGTTTTCCATATATGTCTTGCCGTTACTTGAGTCAGAAGTAGGATTGAGTTGCATGAAAAAGCTTTCGTCATTAGATTTTCAAACCAAGGCCCGCGGCGGTGAGTATTTCATCGAGCTTATGCCTGGAGATGTTTTTCTGTCGTTTCATACAGCACACGGAGATTGTGCAGCTGTTACGTTGAAAAAAAATGAAGTTGTCGAAAAAAACTTCGAGAAAATCTTTTTTCAAGTTCAGGATTATTTTAAAGACTTAAAAAATATTGAAATGAAATTAATTGGCCAGTTGAGCGCCATTGATCTCACCGCTAAATTTTTCGTCAACAAAGCTCCTTTTCAAGTGAAAAAAGTAGATAAGGCTTCGCAGGTGGAAGTTGTCTTTCTTCCACTAATGAATAAAGTTCGCGTGGCAATCGAGCCATTACCAAAGGCCTCTGCTCCTGTAAAAGAAAAAGCGCCAATTGGTAAGAAAAAAATCCTTATCGTTGATGATTCGAAAACTATTCGTAATATTCTTTCCAAAGTTTTTAGTAGTGATCCATTGTTTGAAGTCTGTGCGATGGCCGAAAAGCCATCGGAAGTCGATGCTCTTATTCAAAAACATCGTCCAGACCTGATTACCCTGGATATTCACATGCCAGAAATGGATGGTGTGAGTCTTTTAAAAATCATTGCACCAAAGTATAAAATTCCAACGATCATGATCTCTTCGATCAGTATGGCCGAAGGTCCGCTGGTTTTAGAAGCATTAGAGCACGGTGCGATTGATTACATTCAAAAACCGGAGATGAGTGAACTCGAAAAAGTAACTCCGCTCATTCTTGAAAAGGCCCGCACGGCCGTTTCGGCAAAGACATCTCGCTATGGAAACAAAACCACTGCCGTTAAGACAAAAGAAAAATGTCAGCTTGATTCTCTCATTCTTCTTGGATCTTCTACGGGAGGAACAGAGGCCATCCGAGAAATTCTGACAGCTCTTCCTGATCAGATTCCACCAATGCTGATTGTTCAGCACATTCCTGCTGTTTTCTCAGCGGCCTTTGCAAAGAGAATGAACGATCTTTGCTCGTTCGAAGTCAAAGAAGCCTCTCACGGTGATGAAGTTATTGCGAATCGGGTTCTCATTGCTCCAGGTGGAATGCAGATGCGCATGGTTCACAAGAACAATAAAACATTTGTGGAAATCACAGATGATGAACCTGTAAATCGTTTCAAACCTTCTGTGGATTATCTTTTTCTTTCGGCCGCTAAAAATCTTTATACCAATACGATCGCTGTTATTTTAACGGGGATGGGTAAAGATGGGGCCAAAGGAATGCTGGAATTAAATAGAAAAGGTGTTTATACGGTTGCTCAAGATGAAGCTTCTTCTGTTGTTTTTGGTATGCCTAAAGAAGCTATCAATTTAGGTGCTGCTGATCACATTGAATCTCTCCACGACATCGCTGAAAGAATAACTGTTCTTACCCACCAAAATGCTCTCAAGAAAAAAGGAATAGCGTGAAAAAAATATTGATAGTTGATGATGAACCAATGATCAGAGAGTTGTTGGCGGAGTATTTTCGCTTAGAACTTAAAGTTGAATCGATCACGTTCGCTTCAGATGGATTCGATGCTTTTGCAGAGGCGAGCTTACAAAAATTCGATCTCATTTGTCTCGATCAGATGATGCCTTTTTGTAAGGGAGACCAATTCCTTACGGCCTTGAGAAAAAAAGAAGGTCCAAATAAAACAACAACCGTTGTTATGGTATCAGCTTATATACCAGATATAACTTCCGAAATTAAATCTATCGAAAATACTTACTTCCTTGAAAAGCCAATCGACTATGAACGCTTGAGCCGTTATGCAAAGATTGCTTTCAATAAGGAATTCGCTAAAAAAGTGGCATGACGCAAAGATAAAGTGGTAGGCGGTATAGGATTCGAACCTACGACCATCACGATGTCGACGTGATGCTCTACCAACTGAGCTAACCGCCTAGAAGAGTACTTATTGTAGAGTTAGGCACAAGCTTCTGTCAATTTGAAAAGGTGGTACTTCCGCCAACTTTTCTATACAATGCTTTCCATGCAAAAAAATCGTCTCACTCTCTCATTTTTCAAACTTCTTTTTGAACAACTAAAACTTTTTAAAACATATTATTTTTTTGGTGTTCTCTGTCTCATTTTGACTCATAAAATTCAAAGTGAACTTCCTTTCATGGCCCAAGGTCTTGCCGATCATGTGGCCAACGCTGGGCCAGAGGTTAAACCTCTGCATTTTTTTCTCTGCGCTCTTGGAATTATTCTTTTTAGAACCAGTTCGCGCATTCTCTTTTTTTATCCCGCCAGATTGTTACAAAAATATCTGCGTTGGGAATTATTAAAACAACTTGAATCGAATACACCTCAACGTTTTCGTCCTTTGAACGCTGGCCAGCTTTATCAATATCTTTCAGGCGATATTGATCAGATTCGCGCGCTCATTGGTTTCGTAGGTCTTCAAGGTGGAAACTTTATCATAGCCATGTTCGTCCTTGTTCCGCGCCTGGTTTCTTTCAATGCTCGTCTGTTAATTGCCCTCATACCCATGTTGCTGGCCTTTATTATTTTTACTTACGTTGTTAATAAAAATAAAAAGTACTTCAAACTTACACAAGACATGCAAGGCGAAGTTCAAAACCACATCATGGAAAGTTATGTCGGAAAAAGAACAATTAAAAATTTTCACGCTGAAGATTCTTTCAACAAATTGTTTGCAGAACTTTCGCTCAAAGAACTTTATTATTTTTATCGCTCCAGCTTAGGACTTT
>CBIHOP010000101.1:0-9472 GCA_966211385.1 uncultured Bacteriovorax sp. | reverse complement strand
CATTTGTGAAGAGATTCAATTTTTTCTGGTGCAATTTTATCGTGCACGATGATTTCCACCAATGGCATCATGTGAACCGGATTAAAAAAGTGAAGACCTGCAAAACGCTCAGGATGCTCAAGCGCCTTTGACATTTCCTGAACTGACAATGAAGAAGTATTCGATGTTAAAAGACACTCACGGTTTACGTGTTTTTCAACTTCAGCGAAAACTTTCTTCTTGATGTCCATGTTTTCAACAACAGCTTCGATCACGAGGTCAATCTTTTTAAAGCCGCTGTAGTCCAGTTGAGCTGTAATTGATCGTTGCTTGCGTTCGAATTCATCAGGAGTAATTTTTTTGCGTTTTAGCGCTCCTGAGAAGTTCTGAGACGATTGTTTTAGACCGAGGTTTAGTGCATCTGTCGTTAAATCTTTCATGACGGGATTCATGCCTGCATCGGCCATAAGCCAGGCAATACCACCACCCATTGTTCCTGCACCAAGCGCAGCTCCGCGCTCAAGCTCAGGGATGGGTCCAGAACCTTTTGGGCCTGTATATTTTTTTACAGCTTCAGACATGAAGTAAATGTGCTGGAGATTTTTACTTTGTTCTGAAATCGCCAGTTCACCAAAGGCCTGTGCTTCACCAGCGAGATAAGATGTTCTTCCCTTCATCATTCCAGAATCCATGACGTCGAGAATTTTTAATGGGGCCTGGTAAAAGCCATTTGTTTTTTTAAGAACGCTTTCACGAACTTTTTGGAAAATAATTTTGCGGGTAACGAAGTTGTCCATCGCTACATCTTTAACTGATGCTTGGAAACTTTTTGCTTTAGGTTTCCAGCCAAAAAACTTTGGAGCAAAAGCGAGAAGATTTTCTTTTGGAAGAACTTCAGCGACAAGGCCCAGTCGTTTTGCTTTATCAGCACGCAAAGTTTTTCCAGTGAGAATCATATCAAGAGAATTAGGAAGACCAATCTTGCGAGGAAGTCTGTATGTTCCCCCGAAACCAGGGATGATTCCTAATTTCACTTCCGGAAGACCCAATTGCGTTTTAGGTGAATTAGAAGCAATGATTACATTACATGAAAGTGCTAATTCCAAACCACCGCCAAGACAAACTCCGTCGACACAAGCAACTGTCGGAATGCTCAGATCTTCAATGCGATTAAAAATCGTTTGTCCTCTTTCTGATCCATCGGCCGCTTCACTTTCAGTCGTAAGACTTGCAATGAGATTGATGTCAGCACCAGCTAAGAAGCAATTTTCTTTGTGAGAAAAAAAGATGGCGCCATTTAATTCACTTTGTTTGTTGTGAAGTTCATCAACGTGATCATTGAGTTCCATCAGTGTATCGCGATCGAGAATCGTCATGCTTTTTGTAGAATTGTATCCAAAACCTACGTAAGCAATTTTTTCTTTTTTTAAAAAAATATTTTTTTTTTGAGTCATATAATCACCACCAAATTAACGAATTAAATTTTCAACAACAACGGCTCCACCTTGACCACCGCCAATGCAAAGAGAAGCTAATCCATATTTACCTTTTCTTCTTCGTAATTCATGAATCAATGTGACAACAAGACGTGAGCCCGTTGAACCTACAGGGTGTCCAAGAGCGATACCACCGCCGTTAACATTTACTTTGCTCCAATCCAACTCTCCCCATACAGTATCGAGTCCAAAGCGAGCGGCCACTTCTTTGTCTTTTAGGCCAATGCCTACAGCAAGAATTTGCGCAGCAAAAGCTTCATTCAATTCAAAAAGATCAAAGTCTGAAAGTTTTAAATTCGTGCGTCTCATGACTCCGTCCATAGCAAGGAGTGGCCCCATTCCCATGCGCTCCGGCTCAAGACCATGGAAGTGAAAGTCTGTGAGTTTTGCCATTGGTTTCAGATTATATTTTTTTACGGCCTCTTCTGATACAAACAATAATGCCGATCCACCATCAGTGATTGGACAGCTGTTACCAACAGTCACTGTTCCTGATTTTTTATCGAAGTATGGCTTCATTTTCGCGAGACCTTCCACTGTCGAGTTGTCACGAGGACCAACATCGTTTGTGAGAAGTTTTGTGAGACCACCACCAATTGTGATTGGAAGAATTTCGTCTTTAAAGCGGCCTTCTTTAGTCGCGGCCACAGCTTTTGCGTGCGAGTTGTTTGCATATGTATCTTGCATCTCACGCGTGATTTTTAATTCGCGCGCAAGAAGCTCTGCCGTCTGTCCCATGTTGAGTCCACAGAAGGGATCTGTTAAACCTTGCTCAATAGCAATGATCGGTGTGAGATAGTTTGGACGAAATGATGTAAGAGCAGAAAGTTTCTCGCCCATCGTTTTCGCTTTCATAAGTTTCGCAAAAAGTTCAGTCATGTCTTTGCCGTACATAAGCGGCATTTGCGACATTGATTCAACTCCACCAGCAACAATGACATCACTGCGGCCGCTTGCGATTTTTAAATAAGCTTGAGAAACCGCTTCCATACCTGAAGCGCAATTTCTATGAACAGAAAAACCAGACGTTTTTTTATGAAGTCCTGCTTCTAGAGCAATGACTCTTCCGACGTTAGGATATTTTGCAGGTGTTCCTGTATTACCGAAAATAACTTCATCGACTTTATCAGCAGGAATTTCTGTGTTGTCGATGAGATGTTTCACAAGATATGCACCAAGATACGGCGCTTGCACATCTTTTAAATCAAGACCTGACTTAGCTTGTGGCGTGCGTTTTCCATCGACAATATAAACATCTCTCATACGATCCTCATCCTTGGATTTGAAATTGATATACTTAAATTTTAAGGGAGAAAATGAATTAAAGAAAGGACAACCTTAGTAGGCAAAACTGACAAAAAAAAACGGGCTTCTTAAAAAGAAGCCCGTGTTTGTTTATGGAAGAAAGTGTGTTTAGAAACGGATGATCAAACCGGCCTGAATTGCTGTTGTGTCAGATTCTTCAATCGCCTTTGTGATGTTTTCAAGACGTTGTTGATCTGGGTTTACGTTTGTCGTATCAGCATTCTTCGCAATCCCCGAAGTGATGTTCTTCGTATAAGAAAGATCGAGATTGAAACCAATTGTCTCAGAGAAATCAACTTCAGCACCTAACTTCGCAGTTCCAGCAATTGTAGAAGATGAGTACCCTTCGCTACCGAAGTTTACACCGTTTGTTGAGTACGGTGAACCAGCTTCATACTTAAGGTTTGTACGGTTGTAGCTAAGAGCTCCACCGATGTATGGCTTAATTTTCGAGTCTTCGATTAAGAAGAACTTCGAGTTTGCTTCGATCGAAAGTTTGCCAAGAGACATCTTTCTTCCCTGCCCATAAACATTCTGGTAGCCAGTTGTTGGGTATGGATTCCATACACCGATGTTTACGAAGTCATTTGAAATGTCAGTAATATCCATTGATGTATAACCAAGGCCTAAACCTACAGTTACTTGTTCCATCACTTGAGTTTCAAGGTTCACACCAAGATTTAAATTCGATTCGAAATCAATTCTATCGCCTTTAATTGTGCTTGCACCAAGAGAAGGAATCACTTTTGATTTCTTCACTTCTTTAACTGGTTCAGCTGGTACTTCCACAATTCTTGTTTCAATCACTGGTGCCGGTGCTGGCGCCACGGGTTGTGGTGCTACGGCCACTGGAGCAGCTTGAACAACTTGAACTTTATCTTCGTTAAGATTGTTTAAGCTTTTTCCAAAAGCGTCCTGAAGTTTATTCGTAAGAGCAATTTCTTGTTTTACACGAATATCTTCGATCTTCTTTTCAACCATGATCTTATTTCTTTCTTCCAACTTCTCTCTTCTTTTTCTCATGAGCTCAGAAGGTGAAAGTTTTCCTTCAATCTGGATATCATCCATTTCAAGAGCGTCAGTTGATCCTAATGCATCATCAGCATCATCCAAGACGTAGTCTTCTTGCGCATGAACACCTTGGGCCATAATGGCGGTAGCAAGAAACAAAGTCATAAAAGATAATCTTCTGCTGTTCTTAGATAATTTCATAACGTCTCCTCATATAGGCACAAAAAGGGTTTTTTCTACGCTTTTTGGCCTCATTCATTTAATGCCTAGTACTGCTATTTGATCGCAGTTTATCAGACTGAGAATTATTCACATTAGGAAACGTGAAGACGTGAATTTATTACAATTGGGGTGTCTATTTTTTAAACGGGTAGTACTGAAATCGCTTAGTTCCACCGGTCGGACTCATGAAACTGTTGATCTTGCAGAGGATGGTTTTCTGTTGGGCGGCACTGGCACAGGCCAAGGCATCCCCTAAATAGGACCTTTTAATCTTCGCCATTATAGAAGTAATGATCGTCACCATGACAACAACGAGCAGGATATATTCGACAGCTCCCTGACCTTTATTGCCTGAGATTTTAAGGAAGCTTTTTAGAGAGTTTGTTGCCACTTCTTAATCTCCACTAAAGAGGAAAAGGTTCCAAGAGCATTCTCATTATAAGGGCCAAAATAAAGAACGTTTTTAAGGCGTGAAAGCATAAGCGGCGCTCGCTCCTCTAATACGTCTACGATCTTATTTGAAAAACCCTTCTCTTTTTTTAAGTGAGCACTGTAATTGAAGTCCTGAATGAACACATCACGTGTGTAGTTCATTGAAGCTTCAGTAATGGTGAAAGAATATTCTGGATAGAGAAACTGAAGATCGGCCATGAGCAAATCAATCACACGCTCTTGAATGAATTCAACTTTTGAACCTTCTCTTCTCGTCAAAATGACATTGAAGACGGCCGATTGATGACCAAATGAAACTTCCCAAAAAGGTCGATCAGTTCCCATTTTAATCGCCGATGTGAAAACAAACTTTTTATTTTGTAGTAAAACAGGAACGGCCGCTGCAAATGAAAGTTGAACATTCAAGCAACTGTAGGATTTAGATTGGGTTGCTAGTTTGATCGGCAGTCCCATGGGGTGCCCACCGATGAAGGCCATTTTTTGCGGTTTAATTACGCCTTCAAAACTATCGAGTTCGAAGCTCGTGACAATTCCGCGATTGAGTTTTAGATCAGCAAGATTTAATTTTTTAAACTCACCGCCTTTTTCCATATGTTCTTTTTTAAGATCATTGATGAGTCGTGTATGGTCGAGTTTGTAATACGGCGAGATGAGCGAAATAAATAAATGCAGAAGTTCGCTCTGACTACCTGTAGGTGAAAGTCGATTCTGAAAAAAACCGCGAGTCATGAACACCAGTGATTTAAATTCCGAAACAGCAGCATCAATAACATCTGACTGATGATTAAAGTGTGAAAGAAAATAATTGAAGCGCGCTTTTAATTCTGGAGAGAGAGCTTGCTCCATGAGAAAAGAGAGGCGTTTGTTTTTTTGCTCTGAAAAAAGAGCGTTTGTGGTCTTCTGGCAGAAATCATAGTAGTGCCCATCAAACAGAGTAAGACCTGCACCACTGGAGAAAAGCTCCCAATCTTTTTCTTTATCAAAAAAGAGGTGAGGAAACTTGCGGCAAAGTTCACGGTAATTATCGTGTGGTCTATCCCCTAAAAGGATTTGTTTCTTGCCCACAAAAAATGTCAGCGTTTCTGGCGAGAGGTAATCATCCAAATTTTTGAGCGGACCTAATTGAGATTCACTTCCCCAAGCTTTGAGAAACTGCACATCAAGGGCCGTAAGCGAATTCGTAAAAAACTCACCATAGTTGAAGCGGTCATCATCCAGAACAAGAACCGATTTTCCTCGCTGAAGAAGCCCGAGCGAAAGAAGAAACGTAATAAAATTGTGCCCTACAAGAGCATAATCAACATTTGTGTTTAGCATTTTACCAATTATTTTGACGTTAATTTACGAGTGATGACTTCAAAGTTTTTTTGCGAAGACGATATTAATTCTGAGCGAATCTTTTCGTCGGCCACAACTTTTTGCATCTCTCTTAAACTAGTATAGAAGCTTTCTGGATTTTTTAGAACTTGTATTTCATTGGGTGCGACTTCCGCCACTAAATCAAGCTCTGTAGAGCGGTTTATTTTTGGTCCCGTCAGTACTTTGCTGCCTGAAATAAAAGGCTCTAAAACCGAGTGAATTGATCGCTCATAACCGCCACCGACATAACTGACATCAAACTCCGCATAAAGTTCACAGAGAATTCCACTCTTGTCCAATATCACTACGGGAGCGTAATCCTTTTCCGAAAAAAGACTGACATATTCGGCCCCAAAGTGATTAACGAGGGCCGCTTTAACATCAATCAAGTGCTGACGATCGAGTTTATGAGGAACGAGGCAGAGATGCAGCTCATGTTTTTTTACCGCATCCACTAAGTCAGTATCTCTTAAAAGCGGAAGATCTGAGGGCCAAAAACTTCCAAAAACGATTTTTTGGTTACGGTCTTTTTTTCTCAGCTCAGAAACATAATTTTCAAGACCATGCTTTCGAAAAAAATCCAGCGTGGCCCCTTTTTTTCTCTCCGCAATTCTTGGGATCCGCAGATCACACGCGAGCATTTGAGTGTGGGGAAAATGTTCTTTTAAGAGTTTTTCTTCATGAGGAGTTGCGGCCACAATAAAATCAAATAATCCCATTGCCGCTTCTTTATACCATGACCATTTTTTTGTCGCGGCAGAGAGAAGAACAAATTTTTTTCCAAACATTTTCATGAGAAGTAGTTCAGGAAAAAAATCGTACCTGCAAAAAACAATCACCGGAGCACTCACCCATCCCCAAAAATTTTGAAAATAGAGAAAGGGAAAAGGCCAGAAAGACAAAAGAGGCAGACGATAAAGCCTCACCTGCTCTGGAAATTGCTCCGCAATCGCCTCGCATTTTTTTTCTACTGAAGGTGAAGAATAAAGAATTTCGATTTTCTTTTTTTCAACAGTAAGAAAATGCTGAATGAGGGTTCGAACTTGCTCAAGCTCTCCTTCAGAAGATACTTCAAAACAAAGATCGGCCTTGAGCCCACTTTCTTTAAAAGGACGCGCATTTAAATCGATGAAATTTTTTCGATCAAAACTCAAACGTGTTCTTAAAAAAGGATGAACTCCCTGAAAAATAACGGGAATAAGAGAAAGCGGCACTCGCAAAAGCGAAATAAGAATGAGGTAAAAGTTGAATACTATCGACATCACTAGTCAGATTAAAAGGGCGGTGCCAGGTTGTCACTGACAAAGTTCAAATCTTACTTTCTCTTACATTTTGGCAAGTTTAAGGGAAATTAAGGACAACTCCTTAAAATGGCATTGCTTTCCTGATCAAAGTACACAACAATAATGATTCGCATTTTTAAGTAGAGTTCCTAACTTACGTTTTAATAACTATACCGGAGTAGCATCAATGTTTTCGAAATTCCTCGTTATTTGTGCCTTCCTGATGACAAGCACACTTGCTTTGTCTCAAGAATCTAAACCAGCTCAAGCGGCACCAACCGATTTAAGCAATCAAAACTTTGCTTATACAATGTTCGATTACATCAAGAAGAAATTTTCTGTGAGCTACCACGGTGAGTACTATGGAACTCGTCCAGATGCTACAAGCCCAAACAGAGATGAACGTCATATTCAAGATCTTCGTATCATGCACAACCCGACGATCATCTACCGACCAATTGAAAACTGGAGACTCCTAGCAACTTCTGAATTCAAATATACAGATGCAACTGCTCGTGGAACTTTCGTTAACCGTCACTACAGATCACTTGTTCAGTTAACGAGAGAAAAAATCTTAACGGAAAAAGCGGATGGGATTGGTCTTTCTGCTGCGATCACAAGAAGAATCATCGACCGTATCAACCCTCCTTATAACCGCAACTACGGTAACAGCCGTGCGAGCGTTACAGTAAGCAAAACATGGATGGAAAAACATTCTTCTAACCTTGTTATCCAATACCTCTATAACGACGTTGCCGTTCACACGAGAGAATCTTGGAGAAATGGTTTCAACTTGATTCCAACAATTACTTTCCAATTAACAGACAAAATCACATGGCTTTTCAACGATGACTTCATCGTAAGTACTCCATGGGAAAACGATACAGATCACAGCTATACAATCACTCACGATATGAACATCGGTTACATCACGTACCAATGGGATGATAAAAACGGAACATACTTCCAAATGAAGTATCTTCACACAGACAAATTCGCGACGAAGAGAGATTCAAGCGACACATTTGACTACTACATTGGTCACTCATACTCTTTCACACCAAAATTCACAGTTACTGGAGAGATTGGATCAAACGCTTTCTCTTCATCTGACGGAAAGAGCTTCTTCTCTGAGTACATCAAATACCCAGAACTTGCTCTTTACCTGGACTGGTCAATCTAAAAACAATTTTCTATACCAATAAGGTCGGCTTTATGCCGGCCTTTTTTTTTACATTTTTTCTGCACTTCCTCCGATAAATCTTACTGAGAAAGACCATTAAGGGGTTGCAGATATGACAGCACATAAACATCAAACAACATCAGCACAATTTGAATTGGGAGATTTTCTTTTTACTGAAGAAGATATTCTCAAAAATGTCGATGTCCGCGATCATATTTTTGAAATCAAAAAAAATACAATCTCATTAGGGTTTGTTTCACTCTACGATTTAAAAAATGTCATGGCCCATAATGAGGCCAGTTTAAATGAAACCATTATTCGTCCACTTGATACAAAAGATTGGACGCCGATTTTTGAACATCCGTATTTTCAAAGAAGAAAACCTCAACTTCTCTCAACTCAATCTTCAGAAGATGGTGCCGAACAAACTTTTTATGTCCTGAAACAAGGACAAAAGACAGGCCCATTTGAGAAAAAAAGAATTGCGACTATGCTGGAGAGAAAAGAACTTCTTCTTACTGATCTCGTCTCCGTCAATGCCGGACACACGTGGGGAAAACTGTATCAAGTAGAAGGTTTTGATCGTCGTACACTAAAAAATTCGGATCAACTTCCGGGTCTTCCTTTCGATGGTGTCTTTGAAAAAATTGAACCGAGCGGAACTCCTGATGCTGAAACAGATGCGCTTTCAGGTCTTGCTTATTTGGGAAATGTTAAGCGCGGAAAAGTCATTGAACGCGAAAAAAATGCAAACTTCGATGAAGAGATGACAAAAAAAGCAGGAACAACATCGGCCTATAAATGGCTTCTTGTTCTTTCTGTCATTGGCATTGGATATTTCCTCTATAACATTAAAAAAGAACTTATCTCGCCTTTTGCTCCGGCCCAAAATCCTATTGGTGAACAGGCGGAAATGCTCACTCCTGTTTCAACAACTGAAACAACTGTGGGTGAAAGACCAACTCCCAATCGTCCGGTGAATCAATTCAATGATTCCAGAAGAAGTGGTAAATTTGAGACGAGAAATTTCCAACCTATCAGACCCAATCAGCGTAAATCCTTCATGGAAACGGGAAAATACCAACAAATAAACCGTCAAAATGATGCTCAAGAAGAAGATCAAAATTATTTCTACGACAATGCAACGCCAATGGAACTCGATCCAGTGAGATCGCAAGTTT
>CBIHOP010000100.1:0-9496 GCA_966211385.1 uncultured Bacteriovorax sp. | reverse complement strand
GTGCAATGGCGAAGTCCGCTCTCTACACAGCCGCTACTAAGTTTTCTCATGCACAAGGTGTTGGTTGGTCAAGCGTTAACAGTATCACTGCTGTAAAGGGATTATTTGTTCGAATGACAACAACAGGAAACCCTGCTGGATGGGCAGAAGGAAATACTTCAACGACATATTTGCAGTATAGTGGATCGACAAATATTTATTCGAGAAACACGGCCACCAATCCCTACATACAAATCGAACACCCGTTACGTTATTACACAACACTTTCGTATTACGAATATAACCCATTCGAAGTCGCTTATATTTCGCTGTAAAATGTGCCAATTATTTGAGCTGTCCCGAATGATGATTGGACAATTCAACTGAAGAGAATTGTGTTTAAGACTCGTTTAAATTTGAGAAGATTCATATAATTAAAATAAATAAGTTTTTGGAGTGTGAAAATGAAGGCCTTGTTATTAATGTTAGCAACATGGACATTGAACTCAAATGTGATGGCCGCTGAAAGCTGTCCATCAGGATGGGTTTGTCCATCAGCTCCTGTTTATACTTCAACCATTGGTGCGTGGTATTCACTCTATTGGCTGAAGCCAGATAATCCTATCAGCCACTGGAAAGATTGGACTCGCTACAAACCTGTTCAAGGTCATTATTCAATTGGTGATCCACATACTTCTTCAGCGCACATTACGGCGATGAAAGGAGCAGGAATTGAATTTCTTATTTTCGATCACACGAATGGAATTGGAAATGATGCCGGAACAATTGAAGCGAATGCTCGCTCTGTTGTTGAAACAAATAATAAATTACCAGCTTCAGCGCAATTAAAAATTTCAGTGGCGATTGGTTATGGATTGTGGGGAGCGAAATCCCTCGAAGCACAAAAAGCTGAAGCAGACCATATTTTTAATCACTACACCAAAGATGCTAACTACAAAATGCTAGACGGAAAACCTCTTCTCGTTATCTACAACTCGATTGAATCAGACAAAGATTGTTTTGGATGCAATTGGAGTGATCCGCGTTTCACTATAAGAAGAGCAGGCGGAATGGTTGATGGGAGTAATCCTGTTTTACAGAAATATAAGAATGAAGGTATTTGGGGATGGGTTATGAAGGATCCTCTCATCGCAAGTCCTGAAGCTATTACCGTCATGCCAGGCTGGCACACTAAACATTTAGGAAGAAATACTATTCCTATTGAAAGAGCAGATGGCGAGTACTACATGAATCAGTGGTTATTTGCTATCAAAAATAACCCACGCAATATTGTCATTGCCTCATGGAATGATTGGGGCGAAGAAACATCAATTGAACCCGCCTTTGCGACAACGGGACCTAAATGGGTTGATGCCTACGGTACAGAAACACCTGATCTTTATTTGCAAATCACGAACGCTTACGGAAATTTAAAAAAAGGTTTAATGCCAGGATATTTTTATAAAGATGAAGACGATGCAACTGTTTACGTTGTTGCTGACGGAAAACTCGTCGCTCAAGGGGCCATGCCTAAAGGTAAGGCCGTCGTCAAATTACCAAGTGGAACAATTAAAGGTTTATTGAAACCAGATGCTGGTGGTGCGACTCCTCCAGCTGTAGCTCCTGGATCAAATGAAAAAATTACTGCTGGTCTCTTCAAAGTTGGAGCGACTATTGGTTATTCGAACGGAACTTCATACTGTCTGTTTGATAATATGAATAACTATACAAGACTTACTGGGAAAAAAGATGCGGATGGAGTTCCTAATTTTCCGAATCTTCCTGGTGGAATGAAGAACGACGGCGTTTGTATTGGTAAGTAATACGAGTTGGAGATATAAATGAAATCTTTGTTAGTGATCTTAGCTACGTGGACATTGAACTCAAATGTGATGGCCGCTGAAAGTTGTCCATCAGGTTGGGTTTGTCCAGCGACTCCTGTTTATACTTCAACAATCGGAGCTTGGTATCACATGTATTGGATGAAGCCAGATCATCCTATCAGTCACTGGAAAGAGTGGACGAGATACAAACCGGTTCAGGGATATTATTCTGCAGGTGATCCACATACAAACTCTGCTCACATCACAGCGATGAAAGAAGCAGGAATAGAATTTGTAATTTTCGATCACACTAACGGGATTGGAAACGATGCGGGTACAATTGAAGCAAACGCTCAATCCTTCATGACGACTAACAGTCAGCTGCCAGCTTCAACTCAATTAAAAATTTCTGTTGCTCTTGGATATCAATTGTACTTCAACAAATCTGTTGAAGCTCATAAAGGTGAAGCTGATCATGTGTTTGAGAAATATGTGAAGAATCCAAACCATTTCAAAATTGATGGTAAACCTCTTCTCGTTATTTATAACTCGATTGAATCAGCGACAGATTGTTTTGCTTGTACGTGGACTGATCCTCGATTTACGATTCGTCGTGCGGGGGGATTAGTTGATGGTTCAAACCCTGTTATACAAAAATATAAAAACGAAGGGGTTTGGGGATGGGCGATGAAATCACCGCTTCTTGAAAGCCCTGAAGCAATCACTGTTATGCCTGGGTGGCACACTCGTCACTTAAAAAGAGACACCACTCCTATTGATCGCGCTAACGGCGAATACTACATGAATCAGTGGCTGGTTGCGATTAAGAACAATCCTCGTCACATCGTTATTGCTTCTTGGAATGACTGGGCCGAAGAAAACTTCATTGAGCCTGGAGTTGCAGTAACAGGTCCAAAATTTACTGATTCATATGGAACAGAAGTTCCTGATTACTACTTGCAAATTACGGCCGCATACGGAAACTTAAAAAAAGGATTAATGCCCGGCTATTATTACAAAGATGAAGACGATGCGACTGTTTACGTCGTCACTGATGGAAAACTCGTCGCTCAAAATGCTATGCCAAGAGGAAAGGCCGTCACAAAACTTCCAAGCGGAACAATTAAAAAAATATTGGGAGCTTCAGGCACACCTGGGGCACCAGCGAATCCATCAGGGCCAAGTGAGGGATCTAATGAAAAGATCTCAGCAGGTTTATTTAAAGTTGGTGCGACAATCGGTTATTCAAATGGAACGACATTTTGTTTGTTTGATAACATGAACAACTACACAAAACTAACTGGTAAAAAAGATGCGGATGGAGTGCCTGACTTTCCAAATCTTCCGCGAGGAATGAAGAACGACGGGATTTGTATTGGAAAATAATCAAATTAGTTTTTAATCTTCTCTAATTCGAATTTTAAATTTTCCATCAAATGAGTAGGAAAGAAATCACTATTTTTTCCGTCATCATCTGAATGATTTAATTTATAACATCCTAAAGTGTGATCGAATCTGAATGCCCAATACAGCAAGGGAACTTCTCTTATGCCGATAACTATATTGTTTTCAGAATCAATAAGTGGCAGACCGTGGGATTTTCTAAATGCGAAAGCCTTAAGCGAAACAAGATTAGAATTATTATTTAATTCCTCCCAGTCTGTGCTCCAGTTTTTTATCTTTGAAAACTTTAATGGACTTCCTTCGGGGAGTGAAGGGATAATTAAATTTGCCGAATAATCAGCTGTTAATCTTTGAAAATTAATTTTTAGAGGTTTAAGTGTTTCTACTTTTCGATCTAACTCAATAATAGCAAATCCATATTTATTTTTAGTGTGATTTTGGAAGGCTACAACTTTCTTACAATCATAAACATCTTCCTTTCTAATCTTTAACTCTTTGCCGCTTGAGTGAATTGCGGAATCAAAATTAAAAACGACTCGACTTGATTTACCATGAAGTCCATTCGGACAAGAGGCGATCTCTTTAACGGATTGATCAGGCTGTATTTCCTCAATTGTTTCGATACACGAAAAACTAGTTAGAACATGCTTATTTGATATTAAAAACCCACCACAGCTTGCAGCTGATGTTTCTTGAGCGAGATCAGAGTTAGCACAAATTTGAAGTATATCAGCTAACCGAGATTCTTTAAGGTAGATATCTTCTTCCGTTTCTTTTGATATTCTTTCATTGTTGATGAAGGCAGCTACGGGATATTTTTTCAAATCTCCGCGCCATGGTTCTAGGTTTTGTATTAGCGGTTCCTCAGATCTTGAGCTCTTGATTTGTGCATCTGGTTCCTTGCAAGAGCACAGAAAGCTAAAGAGGACTAAGGAGTTAAATATTACATTTTTCATAAGGTCTCCGCTTTGACTCTTCCTATACCAAAATCACTAGAGAATGACAGTTGTTTTACTATGAGCGTGCACGGTTGATCGGGACAGAATAATTTTCTTATTTACGGAGCCAGAAATATATAAAGTTAAGGGGGATACCCCCCTTAAAATTAGATAATTGTTGCTTCAGCGTTAATTGAACTTCCAAAATCTTCACTTAACTCATCAATAGATTCACGAGTATTTGTTTCTGATTCAAGTAAACCATCTGGTGAAATGGCGATCTCGCTATCCGATGACGTCGACATTTCTTCACCACTGATTTTCTTCTGACATTTTACCTTTTCATTTTTCACCGAACATTTTTCATATGTAGCGACTCTTTCGTAATCAGTTAAGCGGCAAACATTTTTAGCATTACACGTGTAGAATCCATTAACGACTTCGAATACGTTTACGCCCCACTTAACGACGAGCTTTCCTTTAACGACATTTGTGCCTTTTACTTTTTTTACATTTTTGCTTTGAAAAATGACTTCATTTTTCATCACACCTAAAGTTTTAACTTTCGTAAGCGTGAGTGTTTCAGCAGTAAAGGCCGAAGACATCATCAGTAAAGTCATCAAAATCGAAGTTACTATTCCTTTCATTTATTGCTCCTTATCGTTTCAGGGGACAATAAAGGTATTCTCATCTTTTGAGGAGCTAATATGTAATTTATACAAACAGACTTTTAAAAAACTGGAGGAATTTTAACTTGATTTATAGCGGCCTTGATTTTCTTTTTGAGATCTTCCGGAAGTGATTTTTTAAGACATACCACGGCCGTAAAATTGTGGGTGTTGCTTTCAGATTTATAGGCCACGAGAGTGTTTTTTAAATGGGCATTAGTTAAGCTGTACTTTAAAACAAGCGGAACTCCACAAATGCCATCGAGCCTATTTTTGTTCAGCATTTCTAAGGCCTGATCAAGAGTGGCAACATCCAGTTGAAATTCTTTTTCTATATGCTGGTTCATGATGAGCGTACATGTACCTGCAATTCTCCCAATACGTAAGTTCCTGCTGGGCCTAACATCTTTTTTAAGAAAAATAGTAGGTGTTGATATGTAAAGAGGAGCAGCGACTTCATATTGCTCTTGATGTTTCTGACAAGCATTTTGAAAGAGAATGGTCATATCTGGATTCACTTCAGGTAATTTCGTCAAGAGGCGAGAGTGCGGATAGAGATTGTAGTTAAATTTTAACTTCGAGAGATTTTCTATTTGTTTGAGTATGTCATAGTTCACACCTTTGAAAGATCCATCTTCGAGATAGCTCACAGGTTTGACATCAGACATGGCAATTTCAATTTCAGGAGGATTTTTCGCCAATGCTGAAAATGAGAAAAGGAATAATAAAAATAGTTTTTTATTCATGAGCGAGCATGAGGATAACACTTTCATGTGAGAGGAGTAAACCCACTATGAAAATGTTGTCCCTTATCTCGAAAAATTATTCGGCCCAGAGAACTCTTTTAGAAACGAATTTACATTTGTTTGTGAGAATAACTTCATGTGCAGAATCACCACCGTGAAGATTTGCTCTCACATTGAAAACGAGATGTCCTGTACTGTTAATTTCAATGAACTGAGCGGGTTTCGTTTGTCCTTCATGTCTCACAATCTTTTCTGCGATTGCTGAACACTTCGCCAGATTTTCCGGAACAGTATTCTTAAGAATAATTGAAGATTCGTCTGCTAAACCATTTTCAATACTACCGAAATCAACGGCGTATATTTTTTTTGCCGAAGTATGCAGTGATAAAATTCCGTATACTTCAGGATTTGTAACGAGAGACTCATTTTCTGTAACAACAACAACACCACGACCAGTCCACATTTCTTCCTGGTAATCGTGACACTCTTCAAATCCAGTCACAAACGCAACTGTTTCATCTTTTGCGGCCACTTCTACTAAACATGCATCTCCCACAATTGATGGATCAAATTCCGCGATAAGAACACTCTTTATTTTGCCTTCTACTTCCACCATTTGTGCGTTTGATGAAAGAGAAGCAAGAAGCGTTAGTGTCAGGGCAAATATTTTCATTTTCATTTTATAGTCTCTCCTTAAATTTTTTCTCCTTTTAGCTGCAATTTGAGGGTCTGACTAATCTAAAAATTCCAGTGGGATAAGCTAATTTTAAGATCATTAGTTGAGTCTAATGGTTTAGTGAATTTCACTCTAATTGTTGGTGAGCTAAGCCGATGAGATTTGTATGCGAAGGACTCTATTTTTATTAACAGCACTTCTTCTTTTTTTCTCTATTTCATTTAGGGCCGATTCTCCCATTACCTTTGGGCAGAGATATTTAGCGCAAGAAAATGGCAGAGAAACTCATCAAAAAATTGGAATTTTATTTGGAACGTTCGATCCTCCTCATGTTGGTCACCGCAATCTTGCGCAAACCATGAAAGAGAAATTCAATCTTGATGTTGTTTATTTTATTCCTAGAGATAAAGAAGACTATAAGCCAGGGAAGCAGCCCATAGGTGTACGAAATAAACTCGTTGAAATCCTTGTGGCCGATTCTCCTGGGCTGAAACTTGTTCCTGCTGACGTGGCCGCTGCGATGAAAGGACTTCGTTCTCAAGAAGCTTTTATGACCTTACGAGAGTTTTTTCCTGAGAATCAAATCTCTCTCATTCTTGGAGATGATACACTTCAGAGTTTGAGTCATAATCAGGTTCAAATTCCAGAGAACTTTCAGATTCTAGTTTCACGTCGCTCAGGCAATGAGCATCTTCAATTACCATCTGAAATCGATGGAGTTAAAGTACAGACGGTTGAAGCCGGTGGAGATACTTCATCAACTGTGGTGAGAAAAATTCTTAGTGAAGGCGGTGTTCCGCCGATGCTTCCTCCGAATGTTTACGGATACATTCAAAAACATGGTCTCTATGGAACAAAAGTTCTTCCTCCGCAAGCTATTCCGACAAACTGTCATGAAATGGTTCGGGCCATTAGTTTTTAGAAATTACTTGTAGGGAATCGCCGGTACATCCTGACAAAAAAGCGGAATGTTTTTGGTTTGAATGGCATAGGCCCTTTTATCAAGCGAATAGGCCCATGAGAGTGTTGCTATTTGTGTTTTTAGAAAACTAAGAAGGAGCGGTTGCGGATCTTCAAGTCCCATTAATTTTGCTTTTTCCCTATGGCCTTCATGGTTAAGAAGAGAGCGTGCAATAGATTCGACAAAGTGTCTTGTTAAGCAATTTTGATTCAGTTCTTTCAATTCACCATGTTCAAGAAGAATGACTGCATCCATGTAAATGTCATTGAGGTGTCCATCTTTTAAATCTCGTTTCCATTTTGCTTTGATATTTTTGATGTTTAATGAAACACGATTTTTAGGAGAGTTATTATCCTGAAAAGTTGGTTGATAATTTGGTGTCAACTTCATATCGACGAGATCATCATTGAAAAGACCAATTCCATTTTCCATGTAGATTTTAGCTTTTTTATCCATGTGATAAGTGACGAAAACTGCAAGATTTTCCATGGCGATCAATTCATACGAAAGCGGCAAACTTGTCCCTTTTGATTCCCTAGCATAGAGAAAGGCACGCTCACGATTGAGTTTCGTGGCATCTGTGAGATGCTTTTTAATGGCCATTTCACTGGCGAAAGTCTCCATTGAGAAAAGGCACAATACAATTAATGGCAAAGTGAAAAAAGGGCGCTTTTTCATGGGCCCAAGTCTATCAAAAATAGGAATGAGGTGTGCTCATTTGTAATTTTTACAGAGTGTTTTGATCAACATACGGTCGAAGATGCCCGGCCTATGGTTTTCATTGGAGAAAGGTTAAAATTATGAAGTGTTTTGTGGAAAAAAAGATCGAACCTTCCAGAACTTTTGCCGCCGTTGAAAATGACTATGAAAATGAATTGCGTGCATTTGCGCTTGAAAAAGGTCAGACACTGGAATTTCCACCAGGTGTAAATGCTCATGAACAAAAACGAATGTGGCACCTCACTGAAGGAAGTGATATTTATCCCACACTCTGGTTACTGAATTTAAAATCATTTCTCTCACCGGAAAAAGGCACACTCTTTTTCGAAAACCTTGATAAAAAATTTGCCGTCATTCGCAGTCCATACTCCGAGAATGTTCATTCACCTTATGCATGGGTGGGGCTCACGGCCGTATGGGATGGTGAAAAATATGAAGAGCAAGATTTGATTAACGATGCTTCAATCAATTTCAAAGAACTTTCTCGAACAAAAAAATTGGCGAACGGTCAAGAGACAATCGCCATGACTGGAGCAAACTGCGCTTTTTGCCACACAGGTTCCGTTCTTCGCAGTGATCGAACTGCCGCGATTATCGATGGGGCCCCTTCGCAAGTCGAGATGAAAGGATTTTTCTACGACATCATCGGTTCCACCTATCAAACGATGTTTGATAAAAAAGAAATGATTGCGTTTTACAATCGCCTCAATGTTCAGAACGCTGATCAAAAAGCTTCTCAGTTTGTTGATGACTTAAAAAAAGAACTGGATGTTGAAGATACTCTTTTTACGGCCGCCATTAAAGTTCTCATCAAAACACCAGGTCTTGGAAAAAAAATTAATGAATCAGTCAATGTGAAGGCCGGAAGACTGCTTTATGAGAAGAAGGATGTGCTCACGAAATATCTCGTTCGCATGCTCAAAGAAACTTACGACTTAAAAACAGTTACTCCTTTAATGCAAAAAAGGATGGAGTATTTGACTTGGTTTGGGGCTCCCAATCCAGACGTCGTCTCGACTCCTGAAGGTCATGGAAGAACTGATGCCTTCGGAAGAATTTCAAATGCAACGATTCGTAAAAAAAGTTACACCCATATTACTGCGCCTGTTTCACTTCCTCCCATGTATGCGATGAAATACAAAGCTTTCTATCATTACAATGCCAACACTAATTCGCTCGTCGCGAGAAATGTAGGGCAGGCCTTTGGCCTAGGTGCAATAGTTTTAAATGATCAATATGCTTCTACAGTAAACATTCCTAATCTTATTGAACTTGAAAAACTTATTCACAAAGTTCCTGTTCCTGAATACACCCAGATTTTTCCAGATAAAAAAATAGATCGCGAACTTGTTAAGCGTGGCTGTAATATCTATTTGAACAAATGTGTCCAATGTCACGAAGCTGATGAGGAGCGAGTGGGTCCTCAAAAACTTCTTATCAATCACAAAATGGTTGATATGGAAATTATCGATACCGACAGGCAATACGTAAAAAATATTTCGAAATCTGCTCTTGGACTACCGTTTAAAACGGCCATTTTCAACTTCACAGACAATGTGAAAGAAGGTTTCTATTCGACCA
>CBIHOP010000099.1:0-9511 GCA_966211385.1 uncultured Bacteriovorax sp. | reverse complement strand
CTCTGTATAAGTTTGATTATCATCACCGCAAACCATGAGTGCCTCAGAACATTCGCAATTTCCTTGAACTGTATTCTTCGTTGGAACACCTTTACAGTTAGCAATACAAATATTGTCGTATGAAATTCCGTTAGGGCCGCAAACCGGAGCGTAAAGTGAGTTACAAGAGCATTCACCACCCGTTAGGCCGCTCACATTTTTACTTGTCGTTGCAGTTGGTTTCATCTTGTCAGCTCCACAAGAGACAAGAATGAAGAGTAGAGAAACTAGGCTTAATTTGATTAAGTTTTTCATGTAAGGCTTATCGGCCTTATCTTTTTAAAACATAAATTAGAGGGCGAGGTTTTTACCCCAGTTATAGCTTACCCGAGCAATACTGTCGGTATTAAAGACAGTAAATCGAGGCCTTAATCCTCCAACAATCGCACCTTGATCTTTCAGTCCTAGTGCATGGGCCGCGTTGAGGGTAATAGAGGCCCATAGTTCAGCTGCATTCATTTTATATGTGGGAGCTGCAAGGGCAGAAATAAGAAGAAGATTGTCACAGTGGCAAGAGCCGGGATTGAAATCGGATGCCATAGCTACTTTAACTCCAGCATCTAGTAGTGCACGGGCATCAGCTTGCTTTTTACCTAAGAAAAATCCTGTTCCCGGAAGTAACGTCGCAACAGTTTGCGATTCGGCCAGTGCTTTAATTCCTTCAGCACTTGTTTGTAGTAGATGATCAGCTGATAAAGCATTAAAACGAGCAGCAAGAGTTGCTCCGCCATTATCGTTAAATTCATCAGCATGCATTTTTACAGGAATGTTGTGGCGTTTAGCTCTTTCAAAAAGTGAAACGACGTCTTCCTCTGAATAGTAATTTTGTTCGTGAAAGATATCTACACAGTAGATAATTTTTTCTTCCGCTAGTTTGTCTAACAAAGGAAGAACAACTTCTTTCATATATTGATATGAGCTGGAAAAATCTTTAGGTACTGCGTGCGCGGCCATAAACGTATTTATAATTTGAATATTTGGCCTAACAATATTTTTTAAATCATGAATGATACGAGAGATTTCATATTCTTTTTCAAAATTCAAACCGTATCCTGATTTGATTTCAATCGTACCGACTCCATAAGAAGCTATTGTCTTCACTCTTTGCTGAGCAATTTTTAAAAGCTCACTTCGAGTCATTGCATTTGTCCCTTTCATGGAATTAAGAATGCCACCACCTGCATTGGCGATTTCTTCATAAGTGGCACCATTTAAGCGCATGAAATATTCATGCGCACGATCGCCACCGAAAACAATGTGCGTATGTGAATCAACAATTTCTGGAAGACAAGTTTTTCCAGTCATATCGACTGCATCTATTTCACGATAATCATCTGGAAGAGCTGTCGTTGGACCAACCCAAATAATTTTTTCTTGATCAAAAACGAGAGATCCATTCTCAATAATTCCTAAATCAGCAGGCATCAATCTGCGACCATCTTTTTGATGAGCTGGGGCAAGAGTGATGATTTGCGAATAATTATTGTGAACAGTAATTCTCATTAAGTTTTCCTAGCAGTTAATTTTTAGAGAAGGCAATTTTAACTTCGACGCTTTTGCCGTTTCTACGGCCTTTTCATATCCAGCATCCGCGTGACGAGCAACACCCATGCCTGGATCAGAATTCAGAACGCGCTTAAGACGCTCGTCCATATCTTTCGTTCCATCACAACAAATAACCATTCCCGATTGTTGAGAGTAACCAATACCAACGCCTCCACCATGGTGGAAAGACGTCCAGGAAGCTCCATTCATTGTATTGATCATAAGGTTAAGAAGCGACCAATCTGAAACAGCATCAGTCCCATCTTTCATACCTTCAGTTTCACGGTTAGGACTAGTCACAGAGCCACAATCTAAATGATCGCGACCAATGACGATTGGTGCTTTAACTTTTCCTTCACGCACAAGTTGATTGAAAAGAAGCCCTGCTTTCTCGCGCTCTCCATATTTCAACCAGCAAATTCGTGCAGGCAATCCTTGGAATGCAATCATCTCACCGGCTTTGTTTAGCCAGTTGTGAAGTTTTTTATTTTCCGGGAATAGTTTTTTAATAGCTTCGTCTGTTACGCGAATATCCTCTGGATCTCCGGATAGAGCAACCCATCTAAAAGGTCCCGATCCTTGGCAAAACAATGGGCGAATATAAGCAGGAACAAATCCTGGAAAATCGTAGGCATTAGTTACGCCAACTTTTTTCGCACCTTCGCGAAGATTATTTCCATAGTCAAAAACATGAGATCCTTTTTTCTGGAAATCAAGCATTGCTTGAACATGTACTCCCATAGTGTTGTATGAAAGCTCTGTGTATTTTTTAGGATCGTTAGCACGAAGTTTTAATGCCGCTTCCACAGTCATGCCGTGAGGGATGTAGCCGTTTAGAGGATCGTGTGCAGATGTTTGATCAGTAACTAGATCTGGAACAATTCCTTTATCGTAAACATAACGGAAGAAGTCAGCTGCATTGCCAACGACACCAATTGAAATGGCTTTTTTCTCTGCTTTTGATTTAAGAGCGAGTTCAATCGCTTCATCAAATGAATTGCAAAGTACATCGAGATATTTTGTTTTAAGACGTTTTTCAATTCTCCATTTTTCAACATCACAAGCAAGACAAACACCATTGGCCATTTTAACTGCAAGTGGTTGTGCTCCACCCATTCCGCCAATACCAGCAGTCAATACAAGTTTTCCTGTTAGATCACTTCCATCACCGTAGTGTTTTTCAGCTGCGGCCATGAACGTCTCATATGTTCCTTGAAGAATTCCTTGAGTACCAATGTAGATCCATGAACCAGCAGTCATCTGGCCGTACATCATAAGGCCTTCACCTTTAAGCTTGTTAAAATGATCCCAAGTTGCCCAGTGAGGAACTAAGTTAGAGTTGGCAATGAGAACACGAGGACCATGTTCATGAGATGGAAATACCGCAACTGGTTTTCCAGATTGAATGATCAATGTTTCGTTATTCTCTAAATTTTTAAGAGAAGTAATAATATCGTTTAGGGCCTGATGATTGCGAGCTGCTTGCCCATTACCACCATATACGATGAGGTTGTCGCGATCTTCGGCCACATCTGGGTGAAGATTATTTAAAAGACAACGAAGGGCCGCTTCTTGATGCCAGCCTTTGCAAGTTAATGTTGAACCAGTTGGTGGTAGAGGAATGTTTGCGCTCATTACTTTAACGCTCCTGTGTGAACTTCTGCAGCTGCGAGAATTTCACCACTGTTGATAATTTTAATAATATTGTTGATATCTTTGTAAAATATTCTGTCTTCATCAATTGTTTGTACGTGCTGACGAATAAGTGAGTATACAGATTCAAGTGCTGGAGAAGATTTAAGTGGTCGCTGAAGATCCAGAGCTTGAGTGTTGCAAAGAAGCTCGATTGCGAGAACAGATTTTGCATTTTCTATGACTTCATGAAGTTTGCGACCAGCAGTAACACCCATTGAAACGTGATCTTCTTTGTCTGTAGATGTCGGAACAGAATCAACACTTGCTGGATGACAGAGATATTTATTTTCTGAAACCAGTGCTGCTGCAGTTACGTGAGCGATCATAAGACCTGAATTTAATCCCGAATTTTTAGTTAAGAATGCAGGCAATTCAGAGAAAACAGGGTTCATCATTTTTTCAATTCGACGCTCGCTGATGTTACAAATTTCAGCAACACCCATCGCGAGATAATCCATAGCTAAAGCGAGCGCTTCACCATGGAAGTTTCCGCCTGAAATAACTTCCTGAGTTTCAACAAAGATAAGTGGGTTGTCAGTCACTGCATTCAATTCAGTTGTAATGACTTCTTCTGAATGAATAAGAGTCTGTCTGCAAGCGCCGTGCACTTGAGGGACACAACGAAGCGAGTATGGATCTTGAACTTTATGACAGTCAGGATGAGATTCTTTAAGTGCTGATCCGTTAATCAAATTATTCAAATTTTCAACACAAGCAATTTGACCTTTGTGTGGTTTAAGCTGAGTGATTTTTGGATTGTAAGCTTTGTCTGTTCCTTTCACGCTATCCATTGTTAACGTTGCACAGATGTCAGCTAACTTCATAAGACGTTTTGCTTCAACAACAGCAAGAGCACCAAGAGCGGCCATACAGGCTGTTCCGTTAATGAGTGCTAAACCATCTTTTGGTCCAAGAACCGCTGGTTTCTTTTTGATTTGATCAATGGCAAACGAAGAGCTTACAACTTTTCCTTCATATTCAACTTCGCCTTCACCAATAAGGGCGAGAGCAATGTGCGAAAGTGGAGCTAAGTCACCACTAGCGCCAACAGATCCTTTTTCAGGAACAACTGGAGTAATGTGCTGATTGAGAAATTCTAAAAGAAGTTCTACAGTAGAAGGTTCAACTCCAGAGAAGCCAGAGATTAAACAATTCGCACGCAATAACATAATGGCGCGAGTAATTTCTTTTGAGAAAGGTTTACCCACTCCAGTACAATGAGAGCGAATGAGATTTACCTGCAGTTGAGCAAGATCTTTTTCTTCAATGTGTTTGCTTGAAAGCGCACCAAAGCCAGTGTTGATTCCGTAAACTGGTTTTCCCTTTTTTACGATCTCGAAAACGAAAGCTCGAGATGCTTGCAATTTTTTCAATGCAGACGGCGCGATCGTAAGTTTAATTTTTTTATTTTTGTCGTGAGCAACTTGGAAGATTTGATCAATCGACAGATCACTTCCGTTTAATACTATTTCCATAAAATCTCTCTGGTTAAACGAGAGAGATTCTACAATGAAAACACGCCAAAGACTAGGCTGGATCTACGCAGAGATTAGCTGAGTTTTTGGATACTTTTTAGAGAGCTGAAGTACTACACTTTGCGCCTTAGAGTTGTTGTAGTGTTTACACCACATGAGTAAGTTTTGGTTTTTGTATTCCTTGTAAAGAAGGTCTGGATTTGACTCAATGGCTTGCGAAAGTGACTTTAAATGATTTCTTTGTATATAGAGCACGACTTCTGAAAGTGGACATTTTGTCATGGGATTCAGGGCCGGCTGCGTATCGCTTCGTTTACGCACTTTGAGTGCAAGGTAAAAGGGTAAGCTTATCCACATGATTGAGAGGAATAGTGAAAGGCATCCCAGAAAGAGAAGTATCCAATAATCAGGTGTCAGCAATTGAAGTTCGAATTTGATGAGTTTGTTGATCGTGTCCATGTTGGATAGTGTAGAGGTCCTTTTAAAAAGGCTGAAATTCCTGTCTAACTATCTAAAAATGGTATGAACTTATCTTCACAAAGAAGAAAAAAAGCGCCTAGAAAATCTGGCAGGCCTTATGTGCGTAATGATTCAACTTTTTTACTGTAGTCAGCAGGGGCCGCTTTGAAAATGTAAGAACCTGCTACAAGATTCTGAGCGCCTGCACTTATGACTTCTTTGCAATTTTTATCAGAAATTCCACCATCAATTTGAATTTGAAAATGAGCTCCTAGTTTTTCGCGTCTAGATCTTAGTTCGCTCACTTTTTTAAGAGAGTCCGGCATAAACGATTGTCCACCGAATCCGGGTTCAACAGACATCACGAGAACGAGATCTAATTCTTTTAAGAGTTCATCGCTTAAACAAGCTACGCTCGTCATCGGTTTAATAGATACACCAACGCTTGGGTACCATTGTTTTAATTTTTTAGTGAGTGCTAATGAATCGTTAATAGCTTCAACGTGGAAAGTGAAATTGTGAAGCCCAGAATTCTTTAATGTTTCTCCATGAAACTCAGGATTTGTAACCATGAAATGCGCATCACATTTATGTTTTGTTTTTTTTGTGATGAGTTCAATGATGGGATGACCAAATGTTAAGTTGGGAACGAAATGCCCGTCCATAATATCTAAATGGAACCAGACATCTTTAATATCATCAAACGCTTTTAACTCTGATTCTATGTTTAGAAAGTCACATGCTAATAAGCTCGGAGCGATAATAGTCATGATGTCCTCGGATTAAGGATTAATAACGATAGCTTCTTTTTTATTTTTCATCCCGTTGATGAGATCAACATCCGTACTTATCTTTTTGCCTTCAAGTTGGATGTGGCTCAAACGAATAGCTCCATCTGCAATGCCCACTACCAGTTGGCCAAAATCTACAGTTGTCTCACCCGGTTTAACTTTTTGCTGAACTAATTCAACTTCAAAAACTTTCAAGCGTTGACCATTGAGGAAGCAGTAAGTTCCTGGCCATGGATCAAGAGCACGAATGCGGTTTTTAATTTGTTCAAAACTTGCTTCTTTAAAATTTAAAAAACCATCTTCTTTTTTAAGTGTTGGTGCAAATGAAACTTTAGATGAATCTTGAGCCGTGAATTTAATTTTATTTTGGCGGATATCTTCAATTAAAACATTGGTGCTGAGTGCAGCTTGAAATTTAAGTCGAGTGTAAAGCTGTCCACCTGTTTCATCAGCAGCAATAGGGAGCTCGTGGAAGTGACAAAGATCACCCGCATCCATTTCTTTCACCATTCTTTGAATGGAAACACCTGTCGATGTATCGCCATTTAAGAGAGCGTATTGAATAGGAGCAGCCCCTCTATATTTGGGAAGAATAGAAGTGTGGATATTAAAACATCCAAGTCTTGGCATGTTCAAAACTCTTGAACCAAGAAATTGAGCAAAGGCCAACACGAGAATAAAATCAACTTTAAGCGCTTCGAGTTTATCAAGCAGTTCTGGTTCACGATTGATATTCTCAACCTGAAAAAGTGGTAGTTTGTGAGTTTTAGCATATTCGGCAACTGGAGGAGATTTTAATTCCTGACCTCTTCCTGCTGGGCGATCCGGCATCGTTATAACACCACATAGATCAATAAGCGGATGTTGATGAAGCATTTCTAAAGTCGGAACAGAGAAGTCTGGGGTACCACAGAAAAGAACTTTCAATTTTTTCATGGATAGATTAGCCCTTCTTCTTTTGTGCTTTTAAAAATTTTTTTTCTAATAACTGGCGTTTCAACATGCTCAATCGTTCGATGAAAACAATGCCATCGAGGTGATCGTTTTCGTGTTGCAGACATACTGATAATAATTCATCAGCATCAAGTGAATGGTGATTGCCAAACATATCTTGATAATCAACAGTAACAAATTCAGCGCGCTTAACATCCTCGTAAATTCCAGGAACACTTAAGCAGCCTTCTTCGTGAATGATTTCGCCTTTTTTGTTTTTGAAAACAGGATTGATGAAGGCCATTGGTTGAAAATCAGAATAACGATATTCTTCAGAACCGTCGGCCAGAGTCACTTTCTCACGTTCAAACCAGATGTCTAATACGAATAAACGTGAACTCACTCCAACCTGAGGAGCAGCTAGGCCGATTCCTGGCGCGTGATACATCGTATAGAGCATATTTTTAACTAATAAACGAAGTTCATCGTTAAATTCAGTGACTGGTTTTGCGACAGTTTTTAATACTGGAGCGGGATAGGTGAAGATAGGTAACTTCTCACCCTCTAATTTGTAGTTTTCTAAAAAGTTCTGATTCATGTCCAATTTCTATCATAAATCACCGCAATTTGCGATGATAAATGAAATACATTGCGAGGTACAAGACGAAGACAAACGGTACACCAAATGTAGCAGCTATTGCAGGTATTTTACTCGTCTGTCCAAGGGTCAGGAAGTACGAGTAAATGAACCAATATAGAAAGGTAAAGGCCAAAACAAAAGCGATGTTTTTACCAAAAGAGCTGTTTCTTCGGTTGGGATCAAAGAGAGCGACGGCCGCTAAAATGGCCAATACTAAACAGGTAAATCCAGATGAAAATTTATCAAGAAAGGTCACAAAGTATTCAGCGTCGTTGATACCGTTATTTCTTAAGACGGCGATGTAATCATAGAGGCGCCAAATGTTGAGTGTTGAAATATCGGCATTGATTTTCTTAAAGTCAGAGATCGTTTCATTTAAGTTGTATTTAAGCTCGTTAAAAATAGTGGTCGTTGGAAAAGTTTTGTTTTCCATATTCGTCACATGCGCCACATTTTTAAAGAGCCATGTATTGCCTGAAACATATTGAGCTGTCGCTGCGGTTAATTGCTCTGAAAGCTTAAAAGTTTCGTTGTATTGATAGAGAGTTAAATTATGAATGGAGTTTGTCTGAGTATCGAATGAGCTATAAGAAAAAAAGTATTGCGGGCCTTTAAACCAAATTTTACCTGTTTTTAAAGCATTGATAGAAACCGTAGATGTACGTGCTTTACTGGCAATCGCAGGATGAGTATCAGACATCATCGATTGTTGGTTTTTTGTGTAGGGAACGAGATAGCCGTTAATAAAAAAGAGAATAACACCAACGAGTGTTCCAACAAAACCAATAGTTAAAACAAATTGTCTGCGTGAAAAACCACTCGCAAAAATTGCAGTCAATTCATTGCGATTTTTAAGTTTATTAATCGAAAACAAAGAAGCAATCAAACAAGCCACAGGAAAAATCTTAATGAGAAAATTGGGTATTTCTAAAACAAGATCGATCATAATAGATCGTAATTCATTGCTTGCTTTGAGTAGACCGTTCAGAACGTGACCGAGCGAAAGTACCATCAACAAAATGAAGACAGCACCAATGAAAAAAACGAGCCATTCTTTAAGAATGAGTTTTCTGATGTTGGACATATGGCCTTAGAATTGTGACCAAAACACTGAGCAATGGTTTGGCCAAAAAATTTTTAAAACACCACTTTAACAATCGCTTGTTCTCTAAAAAAAACAATAAGCGTGGCGAAATATTATAATACCAATCGATAAAATCCTTACCTACTTCTGAATTTGCCAAAGTCAGTTTGAATCCGCGTAACGTCTCTGTATTCAAATGGTCGTTACCCCAACATTCAGTAGCAATGTAGCATTTCTTTGAACTGATTTGAATGCGATGATAAGCAGCTTCAAAAGCTTTCGGATTATGCGCCTGTTTTTTTAAATTAAACTTACGAACAATTTGAGCGTTGACGTGCTGGTATTTGAAGCCAATTGAAAAACGCATAAATTGTTCTAAGCAACGCAAACATTCTTTCTGAAGTGTTGGACTTCGATCGTAGGCCTTTGCAAGATCCCAATAAGCGTGACTGATAAGTAATAATTCAGTCATATCTTTTTCTGGATCAAAAAGTGAAGGCGAGAGTTTATCTTCAGTTGTATCGAAGTAGAGTCCAAGTACACCAAGATATTTGATATAAGAATCAACCGCGAGGTTCATGCGATCTTCTTTGACGAAAGCTTGCGCTCTTTTTAAATGCGTGAGTCGAGTACGATAGAGCTCAATGACTTGCTCGCGCTTCTTCTCGTTTTGCAAATCTTTCGTATCAATTTTCTTTTTGGCCACAAGCCCTCCAGGCTAGAATCTCATCGAAATGCCAAAAGATGTTTCTTTGTTTTTTGATTCTGTTCTCGCAAGCTTCGTGCTTGCAAGTTGAGTAACGTTTTTGAGTGCAAATTCAAAGGCCAATCGCGGTTGAATCCAGCTTAA
>CBIHOP010000098.1:0-9526 GCA_966211385.1 uncultured Bacteriovorax sp. | reverse complement strand
CCATTTTTTTAAAGCAGAACTCTCTGAAAAAAGTTATCTCACTTCGAAAGTACTATTGGATGAAGCGGAAATGCGCGACCATCTTCTCGCCGGACTTTCGCAATCCGGCCGCTACAGTATACTTCCCACTGTTAAGGTCGACAAATATAACCCTGCCGAACACTATACAACTCAAGATCAGAAATTCATTCTTGACCTGGAAGGGGCCAAGACTTTCAGTGAATACGCTAAGACTATTGATTTTTCAAAGCCCGTTACACTCGCCATAGGTCCTGAACGTGGATTTATCAAGGAAGATATTGAACGTTTCCACCAAGCGGGATTTAAAAGTGTAAAAGTTTCATCGAGTATACTGCGCGTAGAACATGCTATATATTCTGCAATCTCTCAGTTAGAATTAATGAAAGGCCAATTTTAAACGGATACACTTTATGATGCGTAAATTAGAAATTCTTTTTGATGAACAAGTTCGCCCGGCACTTGCAGCTCACGGTGGAAATGTTGAAATCGTCGATCTCGACAACAACAAATTATTCGTGCGCCTTCAAGGCGGATGTCAGGGATGTTCAAGTTCAACGGCTACCCTTAAACAGGGAATTCAAACTCTTGTGAAACAAAATTTTCCGGAAATTACTGAAGTTGTTGATCTAACGGATCATGCGACTGGCGAAAACCCTTACATGTAGATTCGACCGCCTGATAAACAACTTCAGGCGGAAACAATTTCATACATCTCATATAATCATCTTTCAAATCACAAACCGTTAATCCGCAATAGTGACTTTCACGAATCCTGCAAGCAAGATCCTGCTGATAAAAATAAGGATGTTGTTTTTCATCGTATGGATGCCATTCAGTTGCTGGCTCCGGACCAAACAATGTAAATGACTTAATTCCAACGGCGACAGCTAGATGCTTCAGTCCCGTATCATTGCCAATATAGAGTTGTGATTCTTTGAAATATTGAGGCAGCTCACTAAGGGGTAAATGAACAATAGAGACATTCGATGGAAGATCAAGTGCCATGAGATCTTCTTTGATTAGGAGATCATCTTTTCCATGGGAAAGAGGAATACTGATTTTAATATCAGGGAAATTTTTTTCAATAAGTTTTGCAAGCCGAACGTAATGATCAAGCGGCCACATCTTCGCCTTGCGAGTTGCCACCACTCCGAAAATTATTCGATTCAACTTAACATGAGAATTTAATAAAATCTCCGGCTGCCAATCTAAATAAGAGGGAGGATTTCCTTCACCAAAAAATGAATGAACTCCATCCAGATCTCGTTGAATGAGAGATTTAATCACACCTTGATCAATAACTTTTGTTCCGCTTTTTAAATGATGATTGTGAAAAGTGTAAGGAATACCTTTAATAAAAGAATACATCTTAAAAACTTTGCTTCCTCTTCCCGACTGGTGCATCTCATGGATGTGATCCACTTTCATGGCCATCAAATCATCGAAGAGATTAAAAACATCCCGAACATTTTTTAGCGAGAGCGGATAAATCATATCTGATTTCGTCTGCACATCTTGATAAAGTGGGGCGATCCATTGAGGAACGGCGTAAATAATGTTAGCCTTAGGATACAACTGCCGCAGGTATTGAACCGAACTTAAACCCATAATAGAGTCGCCTAGAGCGCGATTTTTAAGTATGAAAATGGTTTTTGATGACGGCATGAGGTTAGCTCTTTATGGTCCAATTAACAGTAGCCATCATAACGTACAACGAGGAAAACAACATTGCTCGTTGCATTGGCTCCGTCAAAGAAATTGCCGACGAAATCCTTGTGGTCGATTCATTCTCTACCGACAAAACAGAGGAAATTTGTTTGAGTCTAGGAGCGCGATTCATTAAGAATCCATTTGCTGGCCATATTGAACAAAAAAATGTGGCGCTTGATCTCGCCACTCATGATTATGTGCTTTCACTCGATGCAGACGAAGCACTTTCCCCAGAACTCTTAAAAGAAATTAAAGCCATTAAGAATAATTTTGTTATGGATGGTTATAAGTTTAATAGACTCACGAATTATAACGGTCATTGGGTTCGTTACTCTGGTTGGTATCCAGATACAAAATTAAGACTCGTGAAAAAAACTGCTGCTCGCTGGAGAGGTGTAAACCCCCACGATATTTTAAAACCCAACAATCCAAACAAAGTTGGATTTTTAAAAGGTGATCTCCTTCACTACAGTTATGAATCAATCGCTGCACACGTTATCCAGACAGACAAATTTACAACAATCGCCGCACGTGCAGCTTACAAACAAGGAAAGCGCTCATCATTATTTAAAGTTTTTACACGACCAGTTTTTAAATTTGTTCGTGATTATTTTTTCAAGCGCGGATTTCTTGATGGCCGATATGGCTTCATCATTTGCTGTATTAATTCTCTATACGCACTTTTGAAATACGCTAAACTGCATGAGCTTCAGCAAGGCAAACAAATATGAAGTGTGTTTTTTTTCATCCGGCCGCTCTCCCCGTTTCTGGTTACGGCGGAACTGAAAGAATTCTCTTCTGGCATATGGTGGAACTTGTTCGCCAAGGTCATCAAGTCGTTTACGTCGGCCATCCCGATTCAAAAGTGGAACAATATGGAATTGAATTAAGAACATATAGTGCGGATAAATCAACCTGGGAAAAACTTCTTCCACCGGGAACCGACATCGTTCATTTTCCTTTTAATGCTGAAATACCAGGCGTGCCCTCAATCAATACAGTCCATGGCAACGGTCAAATTGGTGAAAAGCTCAATCACAACTCTGTGTTTGTTTCAAAGAAACATGCCGACATTCATAACTCAGATCAATACGTGCACAACGCTCTTGATTTTAGCGAATATCCTTTTCAACCAAAAGAAAAACTCGAATGGAACCGTTTTCTGTTTTTAGCGAAAGCCTCTTGGAAAGTTAAAAATCTCAAACAAACAGTTGAGGCCTGCAGGGAAAATCATAAACATCTCAATGTCGCTGGCGGAAGATGGTGGGGCTTATCACGTTACATTCATAATCATGGCATAGTTGGTGGTGACGAAAAGATGAAACTCATTCGTGAGAGTGATGCTCTTCTCTTTCCAGTCCGCTGGCACGAACCATTTGGTATAGCTGTCATTGAAGCATTTTCTCAAGGTTTGCCAGCAATTGTTTCACCCTATGGAAGTTTGCCTGAACTCATTTCATCGGACGTGGGATTTGTGGCAAAAAACAAAGAAGAGCTTTCACAACTACTTTCTGAAGATTATACAAAAACTTTTAACCCCGAAAAAATCAGAAAGTATGCTGAAGAAAATTTTGGAATTGAGCTATACACCAAACGCTATCTCGAACTTTATAAAAAAGTTATAAAGGGAGAGAAGCTAAACGCCACTCTCCCTTCATACAAACTATCAACAAGAGCCGAAGAGTTATTGCCCTACTAAATATGGCATGCTTCTGCGCGAAGAGTTTCAACTGCACCTGAACGAATGTGGAAAAAATCGATTCCACCAACAGTTGTTTTAAGTTCTTCTCTCAAACTTCTTTGACAAACTTTTACACCTTCATCTTCTGTTAACTCACGGCTTTCAATAAGTTCGCGATGAATTTCGATGGATTCTTTTCTCGGATTGTTTTGAACAACAGAATCAACAGAGAGCGCTTCAGTATCACCCTGAAAACGTTTGCAAGGTCCGGCGGTCATACACGGCTGGTCGAAGCGATCTCCAAAATTAACATTGGTGTGATCAAAGATAGTCCAACCATCTAATGCTTCAATATTGATCTTTAGTTCCGCTAATCCATATCCAAGATGTGAGCAACGAACAGTTTTAGTGCTCACCTCAGTTTTTACCTTAAGGCTGTCTTTGAGAATGACTCTCTCGCCTGCCATTGTATTTAAAGATGCTGTTAGTAATAAAGAAAATAGTAATGCTTTCATAGTCCCTCCCTTTGGTTGAACCAGTTTTACGTTCATTTGAAATATAAATAAATTGAATAATAATTATACCTATGATTAAATTTATTAATGATTAACTCTAACGATTTACGTTTTTTCCTTGTCACAGCTGAGCACCTCCATCTGACAAAAGCTGCCCAAGCTCTGGGCATGACTCAGCCAGCACTTAGTCACGCCATTAAGCGGCTTGAATCAGACGTTCAGAAGGAACTCTTTCTCCGCAGAAAAAATGGACTGTTGCTAACTGAAGCAGGTTCTTATCTGGTGATGCACGGAAAACGCATTATGGAAGAACTCATTGCTGTTGAAGACTTCTTAGTGCGAGGAAAGGCACGTGAAACAAAAACTTTTTCACTAGGCATGCACCCTTCAGTGGGACACTATATTCTTCCTCAGCTGTTAAAGACAAAACTAGACATAAAACTGAAGTACGTTTTTGGATTATCACGAGAAGTAACGGAATGGGTGCAGGAAGGAAAAATAGATTGTGCTGTGGCGATCAATCCTCATCCTCATCCAAATCTCATTTTATCCAGCATTGGTGAAGATGAGTTTACGCTTTGGCGCCCGACTAAACTAAAAGATCAAAACACACTTTTTTTCGATCCCAACTTGCATCAGAGCCATTACATTATCCGCCAACTTGAAAAACAAGATCATCAGTTTAATAGTTACGTCGAAATACCTAACCTCGAACTCATTAGCAAAACCTTGTTCGAAGGATTAGGTTGTGCCATACTGCCTGCGAGAGTTGTGAAAGAAAATCAATCTTGGGTTAAGTCAGTTCAACAAGTGGATAAGATCAAACCGTTTAAAGATAAAATTTCATTCGTGTACTCAAATGAGAATCAATTTAAAGATGATTTGAAGATGTTAAAGCACAATATGACATCGCTGCTGAAATAGATTTATGCCTCTAAAAAATCACATTGAAAAATCCCTGGAACTCGCACCGGAAGTCACACCGACACACAAAATGTTGATGAGTGCGTGTGCGATCACATTGCCTCTTATTGTCGGACACAGCTTCGAGGCTGTTCAACCGGCGATGTTCGGATCATTGATGGGATTAGTTTTTTTTCTGAATGATCACTTCGGTCCTTTGAAAATAAGACTGCGCCATTTACTCACAACCTTTCTTTGCTTGATGCTTTCCATGTGGGTAGGTACAGAAGTCCAAAGCTATCCAATCCTCATTTCACTTCTTCTTTTCTTTTTAAGTTTTCTATTAGGTAAATCAAAAACTTTTGGAATTGAGCTCGAAAGAATGATTTTGTTTGTTACCTTACAGTTCATGACGACTTCAAGTGAACCGATTATTCTCAAAACAAGAGACCAATTATTCCGTTATTCCATAATGGCTTTTTTGGTTTATATCATACTCGTCCTGTTACTCTATTTTTTATTCCGTCATCAAACTCAACCGATGCGCAGTAAACTACAAACTCTTTCCCAAGCGTTGAAGAATAAAGATTCATTACGTTTTTCACTCCTCTTTGCAGTTATTGCTGTTGCAAGCCACTATACAATGGGACATCTAAAGCTCTCCCACCCATATTGGGTAGTCGGTACTGCAATGATTGTTATGTTACCGGATAGTTTGCAGGGTATTTATAAAGGTTTTCAACGCTTCGTTGGAACTGTCATAGGTGTTTTTATCGCTGCTGTTATGCTGGCACTCATTTCTGATCCTCGCATATTGATAGCTTGTATTTTTGCGGCTTCCTTTCTGATGCCTTTTGGCCTGACTAAAAACTATTGGCTGGGAAATGTTTTTATCGCTGCTCTTATTTTGTTTTTCTTAGAAGTGGCCACACCCAATGCAATAGCTTCCCATCATCTTGCTTACTGGCGGATTATCGATATCAGTTTAGGATGTGGAATCGGGATCTTGGGTTCAGTTCTTCTTCATCCTAAACTCGTTCAAAAGTTGAGCAGTTCGCTCGGTATAAAATAATTTATTCTCGTTTACGTAGATCCGATAAGCCTTTGATTATAACCAAGGGCCAACGATGATTAAACGTGTTCTCATTCCTCTATTGCTCTCGCTTAACAGTTTTGCGGCAGACGATCAGATCAAAGTTCATTTAATGACTGAGCAACGGCCACTTAATTGTAAACTTGATTCTGCGGTTGAAATTTATGTTTGTGACAATAATGGGAAACCCTTACTGGTTAACAATAATAGCTATCATTTCCTGGCATTGGGTACGGATGACAAAGGCGATATCAGTACTCCCATCATCAAAAAAATCGTAAAAGAAAACAAAACAATTTATGAAGTTCCTGAGAATATGGCGGATTACAAATATCCTTCAATGGCGAATGCCTCTGCCGAATACATGAATAAAGTGGGGATGGTTGATAACTTTCTCAATGGCAAAGGTTTTGATATTTACGGGAAGAAAATTGAAAAGAAAAAAGGCTCACCCGAGTTTGAAGCCGCTGCAAGACTGCTCACTCAAAAAAGAGATGAACTAAAAACAGCCTATGATCAAGCGTTCAAGGATTCTCAATATACCCTTGAAATGGAAGACGGCCAAAAGATTAAATGTCACAGAGGCGCTTCTCGCGAACTAACAAAAGAACAATCAGATTACAGTTCAAAATACAATATCACTTTTCAGTGTGGAACTTATAAGTGTGATCCGTTAATTGTTAATGGAAAAAGTTATGACAGCACTCTACTCTACGATTCCTCTCCAGGGGCCTTAGGAAGTACGAGCATTCATCTTTACGACAAAGATGGACTTGGACCAAACTTAAGAATCAAGACAATCCATTCGTCGAAAATTCAGTCACCACTTGTAGACAATACAATTTTTATCAATAATCCCAATGGTGTTTACAATCCGTATGCAATGTATGCAGATGCTCTTCCGGAAAAACTGGGAAGCGATCGCGAGAAAATAGCAGCTTATAAAAATCCATACTTTCAACAAATGATTGAGATGCAAAAAAATATTTGCACAAACAGTGATGGATTAGAAAAATTATTAGAAGCTCGCAAACAACTACTGAAAAAAGTTGCTGATCTTGAGATGGCCGAATTCATTCAAGTCATGGCCGATGGAAGTCTCGTCGGATACTATATTGATCCAAACAAATCAGCACAATATGGATGTCTCTATAATGGACTCATTCTCGATCCAAACGCAGCTAAAAATCTTCAGAAATTAAAAAAGAATTTTTATCCTGACCAAAAAGTTGATCAAACGATCACTCTTCAGAGAGCAACCGAGCTTTTCAATAAAGCAGCTGGAATGAAAGACATCGCCTGGAAATATAAATACGATGGTTGTTACGCCCGCGCGCACTTAATGGCCCGCCGTTTTGAAGCAGAAGGCGTACGTGTCGATAAAGTATGGATCAAAGGAGATCTGTATGTTCCTGGTACTGACATTCGCTGGAATTTTCACGTAGCACCTATTGTCTACGTTGAAGATGGAAAAGGTGGAATTCAAAAAATGGTTATTGATCCATCTCTATTCGATAAACCAGTTACTGTTGAAGAGTGGGACAACAGAATGTCGAAAAACACTGCAAAAGGTTCAGTGATTACCGCCTTCCCATTCCCGGAAAACGTGGCCGCTTTTGAACGTTCATCTCTTTCATTCTCTAGTTCAGATCCTTATCTTCCACGCGAAAGTATCAATTTAAGTGAAGATGAAAAGATGAGTATGTCTAATCAGACTATGAAACAATACAAACCATTGGAACCAAAATGAAAAAAATATTATTAGCTTTAACTTTTCTTTCACTCTCTGCTTATGCTGGCGTTGATAAAAATAAGACGATGGAAATCAATGCAACTATTTCAAAGTTTGCATTGGAAAAACCGAATCAATATCGATTAGAAATGCTTGAGCATGCTGCTGCTTACACAGCTGAAGAAAAACTTATTCCATGCCTGAAGAAATCGATGGAAAATAAAAAAGCCGTCAAATTAAAGGTGACGGCTTATACACAGAAAGTTTTAGAGTGTAAGGAATAAATTAATTTCTGTTCATCAGTACTGATTTACGGATGTATTCAATACGAGAAAAGTCTAAATCGGCAATGCCCATTTTTTCTCCTTCTTGAAGATCAAGAAGGATATCTCCCCAAGGATCAACAACAAGTGAGTGGCCATATGTTTCCATGCGGTCATTGTGCTTTCCCCATTGAGCGGCAGCGATGACGAAACATTGATTTTCGATTGCCCGCGCACGCAGTAGTGTATGCCAGTGAGCCTTTCCCGTTGGAACAGTGATAGCTGCAGTGAAAGTTAAAATCTCTGCTCCCTTCATGCGATAGTTGTGGGCCATTTCTGAAAAGCGCATATCAAAACAAATTCCAAGCCCAACTTTGTGTCCGTCGACCTCGATCATTTTTGTTTCAGTACCCGCAGTATAAGTTTTTGCTTCCGATAGCTTTTTGTCCGGAAGATCACATGCAAAAAGATTTATTTTGTCGTAGTGACCTAAGTCTTTTCCATTTTTATCAAAATTGTATGCGCGGTTAACAACTTTACCATTGAGGTTTGTAGCTGCTGATCCACCGATCAGGGCCATTTGGAAATCAGTAGCAAGTTTTTTGATCTGTTCAAAGTGCTCATTCCCCTCTTCAACAAGATAGGGTGTACTCGTTTGACCATCGCCCATTGAATAAAAAACTTCAGGTAAAAAAGCTGCAACAGCTCCTTTGCTTTTAGCTTCTTTGAGCATCTCGCGAATTGTTTCGAGATTGGTTCTAAAATCGAGTACTGATCTAAGTTGAAGAACGGCTACTTTCATTTGATGTGTTTTCCTATAGCGAAGTATTCAAATCCCTCAGCGAGGACTTTTTTAGTATCATAAAGATTGCGGCCATCAAAGATCACAGGTTTCTTTAAACGTTTTTTTATTTCAGAAAAATCTGGTGCATTGAATTCACGCCACTCAGTAACAGTAATTAATGCATCTGCACCGTTAAGCGCTTCGTACTTATCATTGAAAGGTTTGATTTTCCCTTCGCATTCTTTGTACTCACTCATGACTTTTAAATAATTTTCAGTGGCAACTGGATCAAAAATTTGAATTGAAGCGCCGGCCGAAATAAGTTTTTTGGCCATAGCGATAGCGGCAGTTTCTCTCACGTCGTCCGTGTTAGCTTTGAAAGCAACACCCCAAAATGTAAATACTTTGCCTTTTAAATCTTCACCGTAGTGCTTGCGGATTTTTGAATACACATATGCTTTTTGTTCGTCGTTTACTTCTTCAGTGGCATTAACGATTTTTAAATCCATTCCAAAATCTTCTGCTGTCGCAATGAGTGCCTTAACGTCTTTAGGAAAACAAGAACCGCCGTAACCTGGACCTGGATATAAAAAGTGACCACCAATACGTTTATCAGACGAGATCCCTTTACGTACTTCTTCGATGTCCGCTTGAGTCGCATCACAAAGGCGAGCAATCTCATTAATAAATGAAATTTTTGTCGCAAGAAAACAATTAGCCGCATACTTCGACATCTCTGCCGAAAGGTTGCTCATTCCATAAATTGGATTCCCCTGACGAACGAGTGGTGCATACAGTTCTTCCATAACACCCATTGCGTAGTC
>CBIHOP010000097.1:0-9599 GCA_966211385.1 uncultured Bacteriovorax sp. | reverse complement strand
TGGAACAGTGACTAGTGGTTTTTTTCTTGATTACCATCGAGAACTCTCCTCAGGGTGGATAGATTATTTTGATGGCGGTTTAAGACTAAGTCGCGGAAAAGTTTTTGAAAAAATCACGTTTACTGATTTAGATGCAAAATTAAAAATCATGCGACAGACATCATTTCTCAGTTACGGTGTCAGTGTTTCTGCACTTAAAAGAACACTATACGAGGAAGCAGGATCGACTATCAATGATGCTGGTGAAACTCTCCCGCTTCTGGGACTTGGATTATCCAAAGATACTGAATCATTTCTTTTTGCTTTGGATGTTCGTGCATTAAGTGCCATCAACATTAGTGCTGAAGCAGCTTATAAAATCAACCGCAAATGGATCATCGGCCCTTTCTTCGAATCAATGTCTATTGATAAAGATGCTGGCAAACATTCGTTCACCACTATTGGATTAAAAATGGGAACGAGTTTTGATTTTGATCAAGCGACCCAAACCGAGTGAAACACCAATTCCAAAAATGATCGCCGAGATGAATGGAATCATATCTTCATCTATTGTGCGTGCACATGAAATACCACTATCGTATTGTCTAACAGAAACAGCACCAGAACCGCTCGTGCCTCCTCCGCCTCCACCGCTTGAGATTGGAGTGGGAGTAAATGATGTTGAGTAAGGTGCCGTAGAAAGTGCACCATTGACCGTTACAACGCCATCACCATCATCAAGGCGAATTCTGCCTTCACCGCCTTCTCCGCCAAAACCATAGATGAAGTCATTGCGTCCGAATGTTCCACCTGTCGTTGACAGAGTAGCAGATGCTCCGATCGTTAAAGTACCGGCCGCTTGCAACCAAATGGCACCTCCAGATCCTCCACCGCCACCGCCTGAATTAAGCGGAGCCACTGTTGAACCTCCTCCATCACCACCATCAACTAAAATAGTTCCTTCAATTAAAATATCTTCACCAGATATTATGCGAATGGCGCCGCCGCCACCGCCACCACTACTTCCCGTATAAAAATCCGAACTGGATTCAGCACCACCACCAGCACCGCCTCCAGAACCACCTGTAAAAGTTGTTTCAAAAGAACTCTCATTTCCTACTGGGATAGGACCGTTTGCTCCTCTGGAATTGATGACATCATTATCACCGTCATTTCCATCAAGTGATTCCACACCACCGCGAGTTTTGTAAGAACCGCCGCCGCCACCTCCGCCGTAAGCACTAGCGAAAGTTGCAATGGCAACGTAATCACCAAACTCTCCTCCACCAGGCCCTCCGCCATTAGTCCCATTCACTGCTGGACTAGGTGAAGATCCACCAGAATATCCTCCAGCACCACCTAATCCTCCAGCTCGAGCAACTGAAGTATCACCGATTGCACCGGTTGTTCCGGCAACTCCATTCGCTCCACTCAAATCAAGTGTCACACCTGCGAGCATACGAACATCGCCCTGAACTTTAATGATTAAAGGATCTCCACCAACACCTTTAAAAGCAGTGGAGTTTTGATCAAGAAAAAGTGTTGTACATTGATAGCTTCTGCGGGCCGCAGTGATTTGCGTATCGGCCGAGCCGCTTAGATCGCAAGCGCCATCAATGCCATTGCCGACATCTTCTGCGAAAGCAGTTGAAAGTTGCGTGAGTAAAAGCGCGGATACCAAAAATCTCATATAGATTTATGATAACCGCGATTAAAAAATTTTTCTTACTTAATTTTAGTAATTTTTACTTGAGTATAAACTTCTTCAACATCAAAGTTTACAGCTTGACCAAAACCAACCGTATCCATCTTTGAACCACAACGGTGTTTGATCACAAAAGATGTTTGCGCTGTAAGATTTAATTGGCCCATGATGAAAGATGGCTCCATCCCACCCGCTGAACTATGGCTACGTCCGTTTGAACCGATGATGACATCTGCACCAGTAACTGCATTGATCAACTTTGCTTTATGAAATCCATCCAGGTAAGCAGGGGCCTGCGCTTCGAATGTATAAGTTCCTGGATCGAGCGTGATTGTATTATTATCCAATGACACAAACGAAGTATCACCTGAGAGTGAATTCAAATCACGAGTCTGCGCCCAACCTTTTGTGTTGTCACAAGACCCACCATGAACACCATTTGCTTTAACATCTTTAATGAAGCTTACTCGTTGTTGAGCATATGGCATAATTGATGAGGCCAATTTTCCGTCAGCACCAATCACTGGAATCTGACCGGCAGCTGTACCAGTGTTAACAGCAATCGTTCCACCGTTCCCTTGAATTGTTCCCCCTAAAATTCCGTTACCAGCAGTAAGAGAAACTAAACCAGCGTCACCTGTCTCACCTTTTTCTCCTTTATCACCCTTGTCTCCTTTATCTCCTTTTGGACCTGCTACACCAGCAACTCCAGCAGGACCTTGAGGACCTTGGGCTCCAGTATCACCTTTATCTCCCTTGTCTCCTTTCTCTCCTTTTGCTCCATCAACTCCGGCCACTCCTGCAGGACCAGTTAAACCTTGTGGACCTTGCAGACCTTGAAGTCCCTGCGGACCTTGAGCACCAGTGTCTCCTTTATCGCCTTTATCTCCTTTCTCACCTTTTGCACCAGTAGCTCCTGCGATACCTGCTGGACCTTGCAATCCTTGAAGGCCTTGAGGACCTTGAGCGCCTGTATCACCTTTATCGCCTTTATCTCCCTTATCGCCTTTCGCTCCAGTAGCACCTGTCGCACCAGCAACACCTGCTGGACCAGCTGGGCCTTGCGGTCCTTGTAATCCTGCTGGACCTTGCGGCCCTTGCAATCCTTGTGGTCCCTGTGGACCAGTAGCTCCTATTGGACCTTGTGGGCCTTGTGGACCTGTTTGACCAGCACCAAGTTTAGCTGCCGTCCAAGTTGTTCCATCCCAAACAAGAACATCACCAGAAGCTTGTCCATCAGGAATGTAGTTTGATGGAACCCAAAGATCTCCATCGAAGCGAAGGATTTGTCCTTTAGAAACATCGAGATCAGCAAATCTTAATCCCGCTGCAAATTTTTCTTCAATAGGAAGAGATACGTAAGCTGTTGCTGGAAAACCTTTATTCTCTTTAAGAAAAAGACCAACACTATTTTGAACTTTGATGTCATCACCAACGCGTGAACCATCAGAACAAGATGCGAGTCCGTAGTAGGCATTGAAATATTTTTTAGAAAGCTTAGCTTGATATGTACATTGAACACGATTATCAAAAATCAAAACAACTTGTGATTGAACATCACGAGCAAGGGCCGCATTCACACGTATTGATTCTGGAATGCGAAGAACACCTTTGAAGTTTTGAGTCTTAAGTTCGCCGGCCTTACTATAAATCTTTAATGAGTCGTCATCATGGTTTCCTTTTAACCAATGTTGTGAACTCACTAAAATTTCTGCATCTCTTTCGCCATCATTACGATCATTTTTAGCGAATGCAGCTGTGTTCATTAAAGTAAAGGCCAGAGTCAATGTGAAGAAGTGTTTTGTTTTCATATAAATAGAGTATAGGGCCCGACTTATGAGCGACCTAGTTTGACGAGAAAAACTGAGTGAATTTTATCAAATTGTCAGTAGTTAGAAGAATCAAGGGACTGCTAAATTTGCGAATTTTGTTTTGAAAAAATCTGAAATTATGACAATCAAAATGGGCACATTGATTAAACTTGTGAAAATGAAGTGACAACCTTGAATGATGAGTTCTTCACTACTTATGTAATGAAGAAAGCACGCTAACTCTAGAGATTTGGGAGGAATGTGAATCGGGCTTATACTTAATCTATATGACGAACGAGAAAGCAAAATTCCTATTAGAGTTAATCAGTAACTTCTTAAAGAAGAAGAGTGTTCTTCTTATTGATGATGAAGATGAGATAAAGTCATTAATGGCAAACTATCTTGCGAAATCAAACATTGAAGAAAATAAAATTGTCTTCGCTTCGGATGGTAAAGAAGCACTTTCGAAAATTCAGAATCAGGATTTCGGACTTATCATTGTAGATATTCTGATGCCTAAAATGAATGGCCTGCAACTTATACGAGAGATAAAGCTCCGGGCGAAATATAAAGACATACCCGTCATTGTCATCTCTGGGACGCTGGAAGCAGAAAACGTGAAGACAGCGATCTCACTGGGCATCAATAACATTCTCGTCAAACCATTTACTTACAACCTCTTTATTGAACGCATTGGCCGGGCCCTAGGCGTCTAACAGCACTTTTATTTGATTTTCAACTTCAATATGTTGCCTCTGACATAAGCCCTTGCTATAAGCTCGTGCGGGGGATTATTCGTGTTCAAATATCTAGCACTGACTCTCATGTTTTTCATTCATGCGGCCACCGCATGGGCACAGTCGCAGGCCGATTGGGCCGCGCTTACAAAACGCGTGGAAGAACTTGAAAGACAGCAAGCGGAACTCCTCCTCGACTCCCATGACCCCACAACGACAGTGAGTTCTTTTCTTCGAAACAATCTCACGCTTGGTGGTTTTTTCGAGCCAGCGTTTACAATCGTTCAGGGCGAAGACACTCACTTTCAAGCCACCAATTCAAGCAATCTTCTGGGACTTAATTTAGCGGCCGAATATAGTCCAAAAGTTAAATTCGTCTCTCAGTTCGTCACTGGATTCACTTTTAATTTTCTCAATCAACACAACGATCCCCGTGCAGCTCTTTTTGGACTTCCGAAATCCCGCGAATATTCAGGACTCAATTTCGGCGCCATACTTACGCAAGGTTATTTAGACTATCATTTCAACCAAAATTATTCTCTCTTAAGCGGTATTGGATATGTTCCATTTGGATATTATCCGCAAGAACGAGAGCTCGTTCTTTTCGTTCGTAGAAGTGGACCACAGCTTCTTCGTACGACGAATCTTATTTCTCAACTTTTTAATGGATTTAATTTTCAAGCGCATTTTAATACAGACAATTCTATCTGGGGATGGAACGCGTACACCCTCAATCGTCTGGAGGATGTGAAACGCCCAGGACTTGGTCTACGTCTGTGGGGAAAGAAAAACGATAATTCATTTCAGTGGGGACTCTCCTATCAAGGTTCAAAAATTGTTCGTCGTATAGAAAACACTGTTGGTGTTGATATGCGAACAGCGGTGGGAAAATTTATTCTCACTACAGAATATGCCCGTCACATCATGCAAACGGATGATGTTTGGACTTATTATTTGGAGCCGAGCTATTTCATTTATCAGGAAGAAGTTCTCGCTTATGTTTTCTTCGATTATGCTGACAACCCTTCAAATAAAACAGGCCTGGCCCTAACGACCATTCCTGATCCCTACGCAAAATATGAATACGGAGCAGGTATAAACTGGCTTCCAACTTCCTACACGCGAATTCGTGCTGGGGTGACGTTACACAATTACGTTGAAAAAAAATTAGTCGTAACAACCCAAGAGCGTGACTATGTGACTTTCGATTTATCTGCGGGAGTAGCGTTCTAATGAAAAAGCTGCTTCTTTCATTCATACTTTTTTTCAGCTTTTCATTGCAAGCTGAAGAAGTCGTTATGATTGTGAATGAGCAGAACCCAATCAATGAGCTAAGTCTCGTTCAAGTTCAAAACTATTTTTTAAAAAGAACTCGCGAATGGCCTAATGGTCAGGCCGTGCGTTTTTTCGATAGACGCGAAGGCAGCGAAGAAAGAAAAATTTTTCTAAGAGATCTCTTAAAAAAATCAGCTCGTGATGTTGAGCTTTATTGGATCGGTCAGAAACTCTATAGCGGCAACACTGCTCCACTGCAAGTTTCTACAGACTCGATGATGGCTTCAATGATCTCTCGTTTTCCAGGGGCCATCGGTTATGTTTCATCGGGCTTTCAGGGCGCACCCGGCGTACGAAAAGTACCATTAAGAAAGGATCCCTAGTGAACGCCACAGAGTTTGTGCAAACCTCATCAATCCTGAATCGATTGCGACTTGTTATGGTCGCCATCGCAGTCTTCATTCTTTTAAGTTTTTTTACCATTTATCTCTCTAGTCAGGGCCTCTTTTCCAATCTTCAGGCATTAAATCTCGACAACAATATTTTGAATTTTACATCACAAGCTTTAGAAAGTTTGAACTCTAGTGAACTTCGACAAGCAGAGCTTGCTACCTTCAACAACGTTTCTGATCTTAGGTATCGTTTCAATGAAAACATGAAGGTGTCTGACTCTCTCGTAAAAAAGAGTATGGAGCTTGCCAGAGAAAAAGAATATCTCGCTCCTCTTTTTAACAACGCTATCGAATCTCTCAGTCATTATCGCGCAAGCAATGAACTCCTCTTTAGAAAATTAGTCGTCCTGAAAGATTTGAAAAGTAAAAAAGTTCAGGATGAGATCACCGCCGATGCGCTGGCCTCCAGTCAATATCTTCTCGATGCCAAAGAACAACTGGTGAAAATTCAAATCAGTGTTAAGCAAGACAATGACCTCGTTTTTAACAATCTCTATAAAAATAGATTTCGCCCGTTGATCGTTGGTGTTTTCCTTACAACTTTATTTTTTACTTTCGTTTTAACTTTTGGTTTTTCAATCTCAAGAAGAATTGGAACTTCACTCTCCAATCTCATTGTGGCCACAGATCGCGTGGCACAAGGGCAATTGGATTATCAGGCCGCCATTTTAAGACATGATGAAATTGGTCGCTTGACTGATGCCTTCAATAAGATGACGGCCAATCTAAAAAAAGGAAGTGCAGAACTTAATACGGCCGTTAGCCGCACCCAAAGACTCCAGCAAATTACTGCTGCTTTTTCTGAAGCACTCACCCCCGAGCAGGTTTATAATGTCATTTTCGAACAAGCATTCACGTCAATGCCTGTTGCTCAGGGAAGCGTTCTCACTTTAAGCGAAGATAAAAACTTTCTGCAAATCCAACGAACAGTTGGAGTTGAACAAAAAGTCGCAGACCGCTGGAAGATATTCCCCATTACAAAAGACATTCCGGTTAATCATGCTCTCAAGTTCGGAAAACCTCTCTTTCTTACGACTTCAGAATTAAAAAGTTATCGTGACATTGATTTAGCTTCTCTCGAAGGAAAAGATCTCTATCATGCTTATCTTCCTCTAATTATTGCAGGTGATGTTCTGGGTGTACTGACCATTACATTTGATTTAGCGACAACTTTCGGTGAACCCGAAAAAGAATTTGTCTATGCGCTTGCTCGTCAATGCGCTCAGGCCTTGCATCGTTCTCAGCTCTACGAAGATGCAAAAAATGCGATCGAAGCTCGCGATGAATTTTTGTCGATTGCTTCCCATGAATTGCGTACTCCTCTCACGCCATTAAAACTTCAATTGCAAGGACTTGAAAGGCACATCAAACGTGGAACAATTGATCAACTTCCACAAGAAAAAATTGTGAACATGATTCGAACATCTGATCGTCAAATTAATCGCCTATCTACATTAATTGATGACCTTCTCGATGTCTCTCGAATTACAACCGGAAAACTTTCACTCAACCGTGAAAATTTCAGTCTTAAAGAAATGATTAACGAAGTGATCATGCAATATTCTCTTCAACTAAAAAATGCTCAATCAAATGTTGATGTGATCATTGAAGATGACGTCGTGGGTAATTGGGACAAAGTTCGTATTGAACAAGTTGTCATCAACCTTCTGACAAACGCTGCTAAATACGCTCCTAATAAACCAATTCATGTAAAAGTCGGACGGGACAAAGATAAAGGCGTGATTGAAGTTCGTGATGAAGGACCGGGAATTGCTCCCCAAGATCAAGAGCGAATTTTTAAAAGATTCGAGCGCGTGATTTCTAAAAATAATGTTGGAGGATTGGGTCTTGGATTGTATATAAGTAAACAAATTATTGAGGCCCACCAAGGTAAACTTTCAGTTGAAAGTGTGCTGGGAGAAGGTGCCCTCTTTCGAATAGAACTACCGTATTTGTCTAAGGAGAGCTTCTCTTGAATAACCGTTCCCCGTTTGTCCTATTAATTGATGATGATCTCGACATCAGTGATGCCATTCAAGCGATTTTATCGGAAGAAGGTCACAATATCGTGTGTGCTTACAATGGTCGCGAGGCACTCGATTTTTTAACGAGTGCTCCTGAAGTTCCCTCTCTCATTCTTCTTGATATCATGATGCCTAGAATGAATGGTTATGAATTTCGTGCAGAGCAATTAAAAGATCCACGCCTTAAAGATATTCCAACGGTTGTGTTTTCAGCAGCAGGAAGATTTGATGAAGAAGAGGCCTATCACTTCACTGAAGCTATTAAAAAACCGCTGGATTTAGACAGACTTCTTCATCTTGTTAAATCTCATATGCCGCAATAGCAAAAAAAATATAATCTTTCTGGAATGTAGCGCGTTTTTTGGCTTTTCAATAATAGAACTTATAGTAAAATTATTGAATGAAAACAATCTTACTTATTGATGACGACGCTGATATCCACCTTTTAGTGAAGACCTATCTTAAAGGGCATTTCAATCTGATGAGCTGTGCAAGCTTAGAAGAAGCAAAAAATGAAATGCGTCGTAAGATGCCGGATCTTATTTTATTAGACATTGATTTCGGCAAATCAAATGGGCTCGATTTTTACCGCGAAAATCAAAAAGAATTCGATCGTCTGCAGTTGCCTGTCATCATGCTCACACAAGACACGACTCTTTCAACGAAACTTGCCTCTTTCGATATTGGCGCCGTTGATTATGTTATGAAACCTTTCGAGCCACTCGAACTACTTGCCCGCATTAATGTTGTTTTCAAACGCACTCGTGCTCAACATATTGTCGTAAGAAATGGTTTGAACGTTGATCTTCTTACTGCAACTGTTAAATTTGAATCGAATAATGAAATTGTCGATCTCTCTCATCTTGAATTTAAACTTCTTCTTTTCTTCATTGAACACGAAGGAATTATTTTTACTCGTGAAAAACTTATCGAAAGAGTTTGGGGCGGAAACATCAGCATCACTCCACGCACCGTTGATCAACACGTCAGTAAATTAAGAAAAAAGATCAGTGACGCCAATGCAGAAATCGTAACCAGTCACGGTGAAGGCTATGTTTTTCAGTCGAAAGATTTAAAGAAAGTGAATGCCGTTTCTATTGATAAAGAATTGAAGGAAATTGTTCCTCAATATCTTGATAGCCGTAAAAAAGAAATCAATGATATTAAAACCGCTCTTTCAAGTGAAGACTTTCGTAGACTTGAAGGAATCGGACATCGTCTGGCAGGAAGTGCAAAAAGTTATGGCTTCAACAAACTGACTGAAATTGGTTTGAACATGCAGGATGATGCTCGATCAAAATCAAAAGATAAAATTGAATATTCGCTTAAACTGCTGGAAGAATATCTCGACAACCTCAGCGTCTTCTACAATTAATTTCTACGGAACTTTTACCGCCGCTCCTCCTGTAGGAGCGTTGATGTGAGCAAGAGCTCCAGTAGCACTCACCGCTTTTCCTGTTGTCGTTTTTCCGACAAGACTAGAAGTTGTTATCCCACCCGATTTAATGGCCGTCACAACGTCTGAATAGGTGTAATTTGGATTAAAAGCAAACAACATGGCCGCAAGACCAGCAACGTGCGGAGTGGCCATTGAAGTTCCACTTATCACGTTATAT
>CBIHOP010000096.1:0-9609 GCA_966211385.1 uncultured Bacteriovorax sp. | reverse complement strand
GCCCGAAGCTTTTTTACCAAGCATTGATTCAGTTCCTTTTGGTGCTTCGTGAAGAGCGATATCTCCATTAAAGAAAATCGCGAATGGCATTTTTGTTCCACCAAAAATTCCCGAGAAAGGTCCACCATATGCGCTTGAGCGGTGATTTTTACTTAAAAATGTTGGAGTGTAATAACCTGTCGGCGTAATTGTCCAAGAATCTCTCTTAGAGTGATTTTCACCTGCACGTTCAAATTGATCTCTTCCTGTAGAAACCTTTGTTTCGCGAATGAGTTTTCCAAATTCATAAACTTTGATCGTTTGAGCTTCACGCCCTTTGTTTGCTTTGTTTACAACGATGACGTAGTGAAATTCCTGAACCCATGGTGACGTTTGAAAAGTTGATTCTGTGAAATCAACGTCAACTTCAACTGGCCTTGATTGAGCAAAAAGCATTGTTGAAAAAGAAAATAAAATGGTCGCAACTAACATCTTCAAGCTGAACTCCTCATGATAAAAAAGAAAGGAGAGAGTTCATAACATTAGTCAGCTAACTCGACACTTTTTTTTTCGTAAATGGATGAAATTTAGAAGCAGAGAGGCATGAGCCGGAATGCTTTGTCCCATAGCGTGAAGTGGGCATAAAGATTATGGTGAATGCATGAAAAAAAATAAATACACCCCATTTTCTTTGGTCGGTTTTTCGTTTTTATTGTTTTCCTGTGTTTCCGAAACGCCCCCTTCATCCCCAGAACCAGTCGATATTTTAACGACTCAGATAGAGTCGAGTCCATGGACGAAAGATATCTCAAACGAACCCATTGATCCCAACTCAGATGTGTATATCAATTCACTAGGACTCACAAATAAAGTCCATCCTGATTTCGGAACAGAGTGGGAGGGAGTTCCTATTGGACAGCCTTTCGTTTATGTCGATGGCAATCAACCAAAAGTTCCGGTGAAATTTTTGTATGCTCATCAAAGTGATCCTGGTCCTTATCCGATTCCACCTGATGCTCCTATTCAGCATGGGCCTAATTCCACGGGAGATCGCCATGTGATTGTCGTCGACCGCGATAATCAGCTTCTCTATGAAATGTATAATTCGTACCCCGATGGTAATGGCGGATGGATTGCTGATTCAGGAGCGATCTTCAATTTAAAAACAAATGAACTAAGACCATTAGGCTGGACATCTGCAGATGCGGCCGGCCTTCCGATATATCCATTGTTAGTAAAATACGATGAAGTCATTGATGGTGAAATCAAACATGCTCTTCGTTTTACGGCCAACAAAACTCGCAGGGCCTTTACGTATCCGGCCCGGCATCAGGCGGGAAGTTCACTTGATGTTTCTCTTCCTCCCATGGGAATGCGAGTGCGGTTAAAAGCAAATTTTGATATCAGCAAATATTCAAAAAATGTTCGCGTGATTTTAACGGCGATGAAAAAATATGGAATGATTCTAGCGGATAATGGGACGAGCTGGATGATCAGTGGAGAACACAATGAACTTTGGGATGATCAGGAATTAAATCCACTTAAAACCATTCCAGGAAGTGCTTTTGAAGTTGTCAAAATGGGAGAGCTTCATTACTAGATTAGTTCAGTGAATGAAGCTCTCTCAATTGTTCAATGATTTGTTTATTTGTTACGACGTAGGCAGTGAAAGTCTTCGTCGCATTACTCGTAATCCATGGAAAGAAAGCTGCGTTCTTGCTTGTGCCAATAAAAACATCAATGTGATTTCCTTTTATCGCTCCACCTTTATCTCCTGCGAAGAAATAACCATCGTGAGTGATCACACGTCCTGAAGACAAAGTAATCTTTGCGCCTTTTGCCTGTGGCACATAAACAACAGTGCCTGGGGCGATTTGGGTTAAATCTGTAGCTAAAGTTCTGTAAGGAGCAAGGATGTAATCCTGAATTCCATCACCGTAGGGTCCATATGCCTCACGAAACTTTGTTTTGCTGACATCAATTCTAAAGATACTACTACAGTCAACTTTTTCGGAATCCGTTACACCAGCATAGTTGTATGTTTTGGAAACTCCAGTTGCATAAGTCACTCTTACTGAACCTTCCATTGCTGAATCACACCACTCGCGAAGAGTAAGTCTTGGACCTAACTCTACACTTTGCATATCTCTCAGAGCAAAGTTTCCCGTTCCATCTTTGAGCAATGGTAGGTAGTAGTAGGTCGCCCAAAGTGTGAGCTTTGTTTTTAACTCTTCATCTGCAGGACTTGGAAATGAATATTTATCTTGCTCAAGAGGATCGCTCGCAAGGTTGCTTTCTTCAATAACAGGTGCGGGAACTTCCACTGGCGTTTGCGCTTGAGTTTCAGGCTGATTTTCATCAGGAGTGGAAACAAAAGGCACTTCTGGTAAACATGAAGTGAGAAGCAATCCCATCGCAACTGTAGAAAGTACAGATTTCATCATTGAATGAATCTCCAAAAAGGTGATTATCTTTTCATTATGAAAGATGATCGAAATCCGCGCTCTCCCCGGAAAAATCCTCCATCAAAAAAATGTGTTTGAGCTGAATGCACGGTTTTGACATGAAGTCATGGTTTGTCGATTGCATGTTCTTTGGTAGCTGTAAGTTTCTCGCTAGAGTTTTTCTTGCGGTTATTTGGATTGAAACATAACAAAGGAGACTAAGATGCTTTGGACTTTATTAGTGGGATTAATTGTCGGTGCCATCGCAAAAATGATTATGCCTGGTCGTGATCCAGGAGGAATCATTGTCACAATGATTATTGGGGTTGTAGGTGCAATGCTGGCCCATTTCGTTGGACAAGGTTTGGGTTGGTACGCAGAAGGTGAGCCAGCAGGATTTATTGCTTCAGTTGTAGGAGCTGTCATCTTACTAGGAATATACCGAGCAGTGGTGACGCGAAACCCGCGGATTCATCACTAGATTCTCGTTTCTCTATATAATTTCCCCCCGAAAAAACAGGGCCCAATCAGGAATGATTGGGCCTTGTCATAAATAATCTCAAATCAGGAGGATCAACAATGCTAGCAGCAAATTTTAGAGGGCCTAAAAGAATTCGGGCCGATCGCGATAAGCCAATGCCTCAGATAGAACACCCTAACGATGCCATAGTCAAAGTTTTAAGATCATGTATATGTGGTTCTGATTTGCACTTGTATCACGGACTCGTTCCCGATACACGTATAGGAAGTACATTTGGTCATGAGTTTGTCGGTGAAGTCGTAGAAGTGGGATCCACTGTTCAGAATTTAAAAATCGGAGATATCGTTTCTGTTCCTTTCAACATCAGTTGTGGATCATGTGACTTTTGCAAACAAGGTCTCTACGGAAATTGTCACGAGAGTAATCCTATGGCCACAGCTGTAGGTGGAATCTTTGGTTACTCACATACGGCCGGCGGTTATGATGGCGGACAAGCTGAGTATGTTCGTGTGCCTTATGCGGATGTGGGTCCAACAATTGTTCCTGATGATATTGATCTCGACGATGCTGTTTTACTTACTGATGTTGTTCCTACTGGTTATCAAGCGGCAGAAATGGGCGACATTAAACAAGGTGATACGGTCGTTGTCTTTGGTGCGGGACCAATTGGAATTTTAGCAGCGAAATGTTCTTGGCTCATGGGGGCCGGAAGAGTCATCGTTTTTGATCAAGTCGATTATCGTCTGGAGTTCGTAAAAAATTATGCTCAATGTGAAGTTTACAACACTAAAGAAATTGATGACGTCGTTTTGTTCGTCAAAAAAATAACAAACTGGTTGGGGGCAGATGTATGCATTGATGCCGTCGGATGTGAAGCTACCGGACGACTCATGCAAACAGTATCGGGTAGACTCAAAATGCAAGCGGGTTCAGCCACAGCACTTATGTGGGCCATCAACTCTGTTAAGAAAGGCGGAAACATTTCAGTCGTTGGCGTTTATGGACCGACGGGAAATTTAGTGCCCATCGGAAATTTAGTGAATAAAGGTTTAACGATGAAAGGAAATCAAGCGAGCGTTAAACGTCACGTTCCGCATCTCATCGAACATATCCGAGCAGGACGACTCAATCCCAAAGGCATTATCACTCATAGAGTGCCTTTGGAAGAAGTAGGAGAGGCCTATCACATGTTTGCCAATAAACTTGATAACTGTATCAAGACAGTGCTTATTCCGCCGTCTGTGAGTCACTAGGAGGATTTATGGAACAACAGCAATCAATTGACACTAAAAATATTAAGGGATGGGGAAGTGATGCAGATTTTGATCGCAGACCATACCATCCCATTCATAAAGAACAGTTCACTGGCGCCCATTGGGAAGATCCTGAACAGCAGCGTCCTACCGTCGAAGTGTTGCATTCCAATGAACGGCCACGCATCAGTCGAGTGTTTGGAACGACATCTCCTCCTTATGGTTTAAGCGGAGTCATTCGACGTTTTGCTTTTCGATATAGTGAAAATAGTTTTGGGCACTGGATGCCACTCATTCTTGCGGATCGAATAAATTTCGTAGAAGGATTAGTTGAAGATGTTCGCAAAGGAAAAATGCCGAGATTGTTTGGTGATGGTTTGATGATTGATCTCAAGCATGCACCTATGCGATTTACATGGAGAGTGACGAAACGAGCTGTCTTTTTTGCAGCACCATTCGTGCTCCTTTATTATTTCATGAAAAAACCGAAGTCAGTTTAAGAGAGGGGACGAAAGTCCCCTTTTTTTAATGATGATGTTCATGATAATCAGAATAATTGACTTCTCTCAAATGAAAGAGTTCAAAATCAAGAGGATCTTCGCGCAATCGATTTTCAAATTCGACAGCATCGTGTGCGCAAAATATTTTCACGTGCCCCCCCTGATCACGATTAAGTTTACGAAGTCTTTTTTGATTCCATAATCTCGCTGCTCTATCAACTTCCATTAGTTTTTGATAAGCGCGTAGTCCCGGTGTGCAATTGTATTCTTCAGTGTCCATTTCGCCTCGATAAAAATAAGCATCTCCAGCATGAAGGAGCCATCCCTTATGAGTATCAACTGCAATCCCACAATGACCTTCAGTGTGACCACGAAGTGGAACCATGAGAATTTCCGGCGGTAGTCCTTTCAAATTACGAACACATTCAAACCCCAACCATTTTTCACCATGCGGTTCATATGTGACCCAATTTTTTTCCATATCCCACTGATCGTGTCGATAGCGATTTTTTGCTAACCATGAATCGGGATGTCGAGCTGCCTCGAGTTCTGAACGAAGAACGTGAACTTTTGCATTCGGAAAATCCGAGAATCCTCCAGCGTGATCAAAATCAAGATGAGTCACCACTATATGTCTGACGTCTTTTGCACTATAACCCAATTTTTCAATTTGTCTGATGGCCGTATCTTCTTCATCCAGTTGTACATTTAACAATTTTCTGAGAACAGGACTTAACCTTCGATCAGGCGAGATGATATCCATATGGCCAATGCCGGTATCAACAAGAACAAGTCCTTGATCAGTTTCAATGCAGAGACAATGACAGACTAAATGTGCATGAAGACCATGACTGAAACCATCATAAAGTTTTCCCCCTAAGGGACACATACTGCCGCAATTGAGATGATGTACCTTTAACATAATTCACCTCCTAACTTGGAGTCGCGGACACGGATCCCTCGAGATTCATTTCACGCACCCATCGTTTTACAAATTGTAAGTGAATACTTTCTTCTTCCAGTGCAATTTCAAATTGAGCTACGGCATCTTTCATTCCTAAATTATCTGCAAGTTCTATAAGGACTTCCCAACATGCATTGTCTACTAGCTCGGCCTGGAGAATTGTTTCAAGTGATTGCAGAAAAGTTGTACGCGGATCAGAGATCACTTGCACCCAACCCATTCCCGCAACTCCACAAACATCAGCTGATGGAGTCATCGCTGTAGGGTCTCCTCCCATTTTGGCCATCACTTCACAGGCCATTTCAAAATGTTTTCTTTCTTCCAGATAAAATTGCTCCAAGCGCTCGAGCTCAGGAAGATTTTGTTTGTCAGCCGTTCCGTGATATTTGCTCAGAAGAGCTTCATACAAACGGGATCCAGTGCGCTCAAACGCAATTCGTTCACCTAGTTTATCTAAAAAAATGTGGTGACCATAAACCATATTTTCAACAACGGAAGCGGTGACGCCCTTGATAGTTGTAGGCAATGGAATGGTTCCCAATGGATCAGCTTCCATTTTATATCGAATGCGATTTTGTGCGATGGCAGATGCATCACCTTGAGTAGGGCGTGTGAGTTTTATGGCCCCTTCTTCGGTTTTGGCAGCGTCGATAGGAGACATGAGAACGCCAGTTCTGTTCATTCCTGATTTGATTTGTGGTTCGTGTTGCATAATATTCTCCTATTGAATTTCTGATAATGGTTTGGAAATTTCAGTTCCTGGTTGATACACATATCCCGCTGTCACAATTTCAGTAGGAGAGCCTTCAGAATTCATGAAGTCTCTGTATTGTCGGGAAATTTCAGTTTCTTTATCCGGAGTTTTTACAAAATCCTTACCTACAGCTCTGAAATTCACTTCTTCTTTTAAAACTTTGCGAACAAACTCACGCTGACTTTTATATTCGATAGGTGATGAAATTTTTCCATCCATCAAATCTTCCGGATCTCGACCTTCAATTTGTTTGAAGAGTTCGCACACTTCCTGGAATTGACCTAATTCATAATCAAGAAATCTCTCCCAGATTGCTTTTATGCGTGGATTAGTTTCTGAAGCCACGCAACTGTAATAATTGTATACTTCATTGGCTTCATGAATCAGCCACTTCTCCATCCAGGTCTCATTGGGATCAATAATAGATTCATATTGAGTGACATGCTGTTCTTCGATCGAAGCTATTTCAGCATAGAGTTGTCTTGCTGTTGGATCAGCAAATAGAGGACCAATGTTCATGTAATAGTTATGCGTCTGTTGTTCACCGGCCATGATGGTGAGTGCATGAAATTTTGTCAGAAGGGCCGCATCTTTTTTATTGTATGGATGTCTCAAATCGTCACTTGGATCGCGATGTTCAACTATCGTTGGACGCCCAGGTGCAACGTCAGTGTAACTTTGCAAAATACAATTTGAATCTTTACCTTCCAGTCGATCAAGAAGAGCTGTGTAACGATACATATGATCGAAGTCTTCCAATAATCCATACCGGTAAACCTGAGCAAGATATTCATCAGGCTCTTTCTGGGCAACAGCTGCTGTAACTTCAATAGCAACCTGTTCATAACCGATTGTGGTTTCAATGGGAGAGTGATCACTACCAATTAACCAATTAATCAAAGTTGCTTGGTGTTGTTCGACTCTTCGAATTTTTGCCAGTGGAAGTTGCCAGTCACCATTCATACGCGCACATGAATGACTAAAACGATTCGCCTCTAGTTCAATTCCGTTCATTAGAATGACTCTGATGCGCGTGAAGGCATCATCATTTAGTTTGCTAATGGGTTTTTGAACAAGATCTTTCCACGTGAATCGTTGTTTGCTGAGTGGGGTTCCTTTATCTTTAAACAAATTAATGCTCATAAAAATTGCTCCTTGGGTTTTGTCAAACCAAGAGTTGCAATTAACAAGCCTTTAACAAAAAAATATGCAGAGGTTAATGATCAAGCTCTACGAGGTAGGCCAACCCTAAACGTGCAAACTTTTTGGCATGTGCTGTACTGAAATTAGATTTAGCAAATGTATCGCGAATGGTGTGAATGTGGGGATTTTGATCTTTTTTAATTCCTTCAACCGGATAACTTGCTCTATAACCTTCATAGTTCCAGGCCGCATGATCAGAGCAGGCATATCCACAGCTGTCCCATGTCCAAGGAACATGCAAGTATGTATCAATGAGTTCAGCTAGAAAGTGATTTTGCTCTAAATGTGTGCTGTCACTGATGAGTGCTAAATCATAATTTTTACCTGCATAGTTCACACCATCAAATTGAAGAACTCCGATCACATTTTTATTTAAGAGACGATACTGTTTTGCAATTTCGTATGATCCCTGGATGCCTACTTCTTCAGCGGCATAGGCGATAAACTGAATCGTTTTTTTAGGTTTGTATTGATGCTCCACGATTGTTTTAATCAATACACTAAGAACCGCAATCCCGGCCGCATTGTCATCGGCCCCAGGAGCAATAGCATTAATACTTTCATGATCAGTATTGATTGAATCAGCATGTCCACCCAGAATGATAATTTCTTTGTCGTTCTCAAGTCCATTAATCGTCAGGATGATGCTTGGTTGCTCATGATTAGAATGTTTAAATTTTTCAATTGTTATATCAGCTCTTCCAATTGTTAATTGCTTCCATTCCTCAGCAATCCAATTGAGGGCCTGAATTCCTTCCCGTGATTTGTAATACCTAGTTTTGTATGAACTCAGTTTAGAAACAATCTTATTCATGTATGTTTCAGATAAACCTTCTTCCATCTCAAAAAAGTTTTGTGGTTCATTTATTTTATAATCTACTGATAGGAGGTCATTGAATAAATGCGGTTGATATTGAATATCCTTAGGAGTTGGTGCGGATTGAAGAACGCGATAACCGCCACATCTTTTAAAATGTTCGTGAATTTTTTTACTAAAAATTGGGAGCTTACTTTCATTGACTTGCAAAAAATTTTCATGTGAACCACTAAGCCAGTTTTTTTCTGGATGAATGAGCGCCGCGATTTGTGGTTCCGCTGCAATCCAAATCTTTTTGTCATCAGCAAATAGAAGGCCCGGTAATATCATTAAAATTAAAAGGACTGTACGAGTCAACATAGACATTCTCCGAGACGTTATAGGCCGCACGGATCATGTCATTGCGGACCCTCGTTTGCAAGTTAAACTCAAATGGAGGAGTCGTGGAAGGACCGTCACTTGTCATTGCAACATTAGAGATGCGCCATTTGAGAGGGGCCGTGTTGACTCATGTTTCCGGCACCAGCAAAACTATTTCCATAAAAAAATTAGAGCATGCACGGTTAATGACTATAAAGAGTTGGGGCAAACACCTTTTGCTTATTTTTAATAACATGATCATTCGCATTCATTTTCTTATGTTTGGTAGTTATCGGATAAACGACCCCAAAGAAGATCGTGTGCCGCGCCTTCATTTAGAATTCAAAAAAGATGTTATCGACTTTTATAGTTGTTCAATTTGCGAACTCTCGCAGGAAGAACTTGATGCATATGACTGGGAAGCCGATGTCATGAGCGATCAATGGAATCCAACGAAGGCATTGGCGAAAGTTGAAGAATGTAAAAACGCAGAAGTTGCAGATGTCTTAATGGATCAAAAAATATTCGCTGGAGTTGGTAACATCATCAAAAATGAAATTCTTTTCCGGTTAAAAATTCATCCAGAAACGAAAATCAAAAATTTAAAAGCAGCGGAAAAAATCTCGTTGGTAGAGGAAGCTCGGAATTATAGTGAAGATTTTTTTGAATGGAAGGTGCTTTATATTCTCAAGCGGAACTGGAAAATTATGCGCAAAAAAAATTGCCCCGATTGTGAGCATAAAGTCGAGCGACGCAAGACGGGTAAACTGGAAAGGTGGAGTTATTTCTGTCCCCACTGCCAGAGCAAAAAATCCCAGCTTAATATCCGCCCAAGGCCTTTAAAAGGGCAATAG
>CBIHOP010000095.1:0-9728 GCA_966211385.1 uncultured Bacteriovorax sp. | reverse complement strand
TTCTTCCCGCTCCTTTTAGAACTGTTGTCACTCGCGCTCACGAAACTCTTCCCCTTCAAAAAACATTGCAAACTTTTCCGATCACTGGTCACTCGCTTGACTGGAGAATGCAACTACGGGCCGATGTCGATGCAAGGACATATTTTCTTCCAGTAATCCTTGATCACAAGCGCACCGGCTTCCAGCTTACAAATGTTAAAACGCAACAATCGCTCATTCTTGAAAATGCAAAAACGTGGTCACATTCATCACTTAGAAAATGGACCGCCTACGCTAATCCACTAGCTCAAAAGTTTCAGAAAAAAGAACTTTCAATGAAAGAGTTGCTAATCAATGCTCTTACCATTTCGCCACTTGAGAGCCTCAATATAATTTTGGATCACGGTCCCTTTGTGAGTGGATATTATCAAATCAAAAAAGAAATCCTATTTCTATTAGAAAGTAGTGATGATCTGCTCATTGATGACATGGGTGCAAGTCTGCCTTTCATTAAAATCAGTAATGCTCAAAACGAAATCATTCTTCTCATCACCCCTGATCAAGTGGTGGCCCTCAAGGTCTATGCTCCTACACCGTTTGATCCTCTACTAGATACGGTCCTGCACCACCAAATCCTCACTCAATTTTATTGGGATGAGGACACAACGATGGTTGAAATCCCCGAAGAGAAGAATATTTTGAGGTTTATCGACGATCAAAAGCGTGGAAATCTTACAGGTCTATGGACTTATTACCTGAATGAGGCTAAAAATCTCGCCACAAACAAGGTGATTAATAGTTCAGTCGGTGTGCTTTTTACTGAAGATAAAAAGACCATTCTTACGAATGTATTAACTGCCCTGGAAAAGGGTCATCGCGATGAAATTCTCGCGAAACAGATTTTAGAAATTAAAAAAATTCTCAATCCCGACCCGAAAGCTTTAAACCAGAACGATAGAAACTCTTCGGGATCAAAAAATGTCAGAAAATCAAAAGCCAAGAATTCAAGACGCCGTTAAAGAACACTTTAAATTCGAACTCCAGCACGTAGATAAAAATTCGAAAGCGCGAGCTGGTGTTATCACAACTCCGCACGGACAAATTCAAACTCCCGTTTTTATGCCGGTGGGAACACATGGAGCGATCAAAGCGCTTCAACCACAAGTGCTTGAAGAAATGGATACGAAAATTATCCTCTCGAACACTTACCATTTGCACTTAACTCCAGGATCTGACCTGATTAAAAAAGCAGGCGGTCTTCATAAATTTATGAACTGGCCCCGTCCAATTCTTACGGACTCGGGTGGATTTCAAGTATTCTCTCTTCAAAAGAAATCAATCAAAGAAGAAGGTGCAGAATTTAAAGATCAAAAAGGAGCTAAGATTCTTCTTTCTCCTGAAACGTCAATTACCATTCAGCAAAACTTAGGCTCAGATATCATGATGGCCTTTGATGAATGTATTCCTTATCCAGCTACTCGCGAATACACCAAAAATTCAATGGATCGCACGCACCGTTGGCTCGATCGTTGTATCGAAACATGGAACAATCCTAAGCAAGCACTTTTTGGAATTATTCAAGGATCTACTTATAACGATCTCAGAAAAGAATGTGTGGATGAACTCGTAAAACGCGATCTTCCGGGTTACGCCATTGGTGGTGTATCCGTAGGTGAAGGTGCTGAGTGGATGGAAAAAATCGTGAGCTTCACAGCTCCACTCATGCCGGTGAATAAACCAAGATATGCGATGGGAATTGGAAATCCTGAAGACCTCGTCATGCTTTGGGAAAACGGAATTGATATGTCAGACTGTATCATCCCGACTAAATTTGCTCGCGGTGGAACACTGTTTACATCACGTGGAAAAATCCGCATTCGTCACCGCAACTACCGTCGCGACTTCTACCCTATCGATCACAGCTGCAGCTGTTATACGTGTAAAAACTTTTCGCGCGCGTATTTAAAACACCTCTTCGACTCAAATGAAATTCTCGGACAGGTATTAGCAACAACTCACAATATTGCTTATTACAAAGGACTTGCTGAACAAGCTCGTGAAGCTATTCTTCAAGATCGTTTTCTAGACTTCAAAAAAGAATTCTTCGCTCACTACAAAAAAGATGATGGGAAAGATGATGATGGATCAGAAGAATAATATTAAGAATGATAATCGTAGAAACTTTTTAAAACTTTCAAGCTTTGCAGCCATAGCACTCAGTTTGCCTAAGAATTCAAAAGCTGTTTTAAAAAAATTTGCATCGACTCCGTTCATTACAAATAGCTCCCCGATTCAACAAGTGTCTTTGCTTGCTACAAGCAGCCTGAGTTTTAACGGCGATAACATCGATCGCCCACATGATATTTTGTGGAACCTCGACGGCCACATCGCCAAAAAAGGCGGCATTCCTGCACCTTCTGAAAAACGTGAAGTCGTCATCGTTGGTGGTGGGATGTCTGGTCTCATTGCTGGATATTATGCTCGTGAAAAAAATCCTCTGATCTTAGAACAAGATCCGCATTTTGGTGGAAACTCCAAGGGCGAGATGATGAAAGATGCTGCCTATTCAATTGGAGCTGCTTACATCACTATTCCAGATCCTGAGTCAGACATCGAAAACTTTTTGAAAGAAACAAAAATCTGGGACGAGCTTAAACTGGAAGCAAGTGATGAGACGGAATACAACTTCCGTGATCAATTAATCAAAGATTTCTGGAAAGGGGCTACAGATCCAAAAAACGCTGATCAATTTATTGCGGTAGATGCGGAACTTCGTCGCATTTACAATGATGCTTATCCCGACATTCCTTGGACGCCAGACTCACAATTAACAAAAGCTGAATTTGATAAACTTGATTCCATCTCATTTGATCAATGGCTGAAAAATAAATTCGGTATAGTTCATCCTCATATCCTCGAATATTTTCAACTTTACTGTTGGTCATCTTTTAACGGATCAATTGATGAATTGTCAGCCGCTCAAGCACTCAACTTTATCGCGAGTGAAGTTGATGGTGTCTACGCCCTTCCAGGTGGAAACGCTGCGATCACTCAGCGTTTGTACGAGTTGATTCAAAATCAAACAGAAAAAAATTCTCTGCGAGCTGGAGCTTTCGTTCTTCGTGTTGAAAAAAAATCAAACGGTCTCGTGTGGGTTACCTATGAAGATGCTCAAGGGAAAGTCATCACAATCGAAACAAAAAAATGCATCGTGGCTTCGCCAAAATATGTAGCAAAACACATTTGTCCTCAACTTCCAGATGCCCAAAAGAAAGCGATGGATTGGATCAATTTTCGCGGCTACATTGTGGCAAACGCTCTCTACTCAGCTCCTATTAAATCACCCGGATTTGATGTGTACTGCTTAGAAGGATCAATGCCTGAAACGCCAACGGCGATGAAGCCAGCGAAACGCGCATTTTCTGACGTCTGTTTTGGAACATGGGCCGCTGATGATGAAACACAAATGGGCGTTGTCACCATTTACAAAGCTTTCCCTTATGAAGGAGCTCGCCAATTCCTTTTCAATCCTATGGCCCACGACAAACATAAAAAAACAATTACCGAAGAACTCAACCAGTTCGCAAAAACAACGGGCCTCGACCAATCAAAACTCATTGGCATTCGCATGACTCGTTGGGGTCACTCAATTCCCGTTGCCCACACAAACCTTGTGGCCTCAGGCAAACTCGAGATGATGAACCAATCAATCGATGATGTGATCTTTTTCGCTAATCAAGATAATTGGGCAAACCCTGCATTTGAGTGTGCGTTTGCAGTGGCGAAAGAGGCGGCGGAGCTTGTTTAAAACTTCCAGCTTCCAGGTGCAAGTTTGGGAAGAAAATAAAGCGTGTTCAAAAACGATTGATTCCCATCAAAGTACAGGCCATAACATAATCTTTTCTGTTGAGAGAATTGAATCGAATATGTATAGCCGTCGGCCTTGAGTTTATTATGAGCTGTTAACTTCGTGAGTGCTTTTTTGAATTTTAAATCCAGCTCCTTAATTATTTCCTGAAATTTTGGATCAAAGTCTTCCGCATTTTCAATAAATTTTCGATTTTGCTCAAATGTATTATTATTCAGAGTCATACAAAATCTGGCGCGAGGAGCATCTTTCCATTTATTTGAAATTTTCTGGTAGTTCATAAAAACTCTAGGGGGATCAACCAGAACAGAATCGTTTATAAAGAATGCCTCAAAATTTTTTTTTCTAACTTCATACAAATTTTTTTTCAAATCTTGAACGACAAAATGGTCATCGCTTCCATGTTTGCCTGGAATAAAATCGATAACGGTAAATGGTTCTCCCTTTTTAACAAGAGATATGTAAGTTGAGACTGGTGTAACAGAATCTAAATTTTTAGCATCATAGGAATTCTCAAATCTTTGAGATTGAAGATCATTCAAAATGCCATGTTCTTTTTTGAATGGTTTTGGATCAATACCGAAAGCATCCTGATTTATTTTATTAAACGAGATAAACTCCATTTTAGAAGTAACTTCTTTTCCAATTTGTGCTCTATCTTTAGCTGTTCGAATTTGCTCCTCGTACAAATCTAAATTGAGTTCTTGTTCGTTTTGAACTCCACTACTGAAAATCCGCTCCTCTAATGTAATTGCTCCAACAGAAGACGAAATCACCATGCCAGACAAAAACAATAGGTCTTTTAAATGCACAAAAATTCCTATGAAAATATTTTTTATAAACTATATTAATATAATGATGAAAATTAAAATTATTGCAATCGTTTTATGTTCACTAAGTTTTTCGTTATGGGCAGATACTTGTAAATCTCTCCTTAACTCAAAAGACATACCTGCATATAGCGAAATATCTAAATGTGCATACTCATGCAAAACTGACAGTGACTGCACTTTGAAAAATGTTTGTGACGAAACGATCGTCGTTAACAATCAATATCAAACGAAATTAGAACTCTATCTTATGCAGTTTAGAACCGATGAATGCAGTAATTGGAATGGCATGGGGAGTATTTGCTATTCTCCTAAATGTATAGAGAACAAATGTCAGCGTAAAAGTATTTCCTGTGCACAGATCAGAAAAGATCAACTGGCCAATAATCAAATACCCAATCGTGAATTCATTCAAACCCAAAACGCAAATATTTATCCTTTTTCAATGTCGATCGGAAAAATAAAATGCAACATCTCAAGTGAAGACATTCTCAAAGAATCTTCAAATGCAGGCTTAGCTCCATCGATGGACTTATATAAAAGCAAAATCGCTCTAAAGTATGCTTCTGGAGTCTTAAAAACTAATAGTGAGAATGAAGCATCAGTCTGTGCCATCCAATATTTATTTTCAACTTATCGATTTGAATATTATAAGTTTCCAGAAGATAAAATTTTTCTTAAAGACTTTTCGGCTTTGCTGAATGATTTTTTTGCAAAAAACAAGTTAATCCTCACAGATATAATGGCAGAAAAAAGCCCACATATTTTTGAATGGGTGGAAGTTTTAAAAATAAAAGCAGATGACATTCAATTTCTTAAACTTTTGCCGATTCCATTAGCTAAACAGCTTTTTGGAAAAAGAAATAAAAGACTGTGGACCCAGGAATCTGTTGATTTTTTTGTCAAACACCAGGCAATGAATAGCTTATCTAATCTCACATTTGATTCATATTATCCTGTTTCAAAATGGCTTGAAAAAAATCCTGACTATTTTAAAAATGTCATCATTCCAATGTTGAAAAATTATAATGTTCAGAGCGATCAGACCGTTTATTTGCAAAATATAGACAGGAATTTTTTAAGCCGAATTGTAGTCAGAAACAACCTAAATGATTTAGTGGAATTTCTTCTCCTTCCTGGTGAAGAACCAGTAAAATGCACCGTCGCAAAAGAAGTCTTTAAGTATTACACAGCACTCCCAGAACAAAAGAAGATGCTCGATTTAAAAGATAGTCCATCAGAATGCGTTAGGGATGTATTCAAAAATGCCTATGGTATTGAAAGAAAAATGGTTAATGGCTGTGCTGATTTTTCAATAAGTAATCTTGATTTGTCACAAGATCACTTCATACAACTTAAAGTTGAGAGAAATTTGTGCAAAAATTTTTGTAAAACGGACAACGATTGTACTTATATAAAAAAAAGTTGCACATCTTACACAACAGTAAACAATCAATTTAAAAAGAATAAAGAGAGTGAGTATAGAATCAATGAAACATGTATTGATTCTTTAAAAATTCCTCCTGCGAAAGTCATTTGTAACATTGATCAATGTCAAGAAATCATCTCCTATTGTGAAGTAAATACATTTAAAAAGACTGTTAATAATTTTATTCAGAGTTCAGGTCTAAATAAATGCATGGCCGATTCAGACTGCGAGATCTATCGATTCACTACGAACATGACCAAACCCCAAAGTTATGCTTTTACTAAAAATGATCAATTTCGAAAAACAATCGATTCATTTATCACTGATAGATACTATAAATGTGAGCAGCAAGGTGAATCATTGGAGAAGATGTTCACCAGTATGTTCCCAGTTGATGATTCAGTGAAATGTATAAAAAATGTTTGTGAAGTCACACCTACTCAAAATACAAGGATGCAGCAGTGACATTGTTAAAAATAATTTCTTTATTAATTTTTTCCCATAACGTATTGGCAAATCAAAACGAAGAGCTAATAAAGTTAGCCGTTAAAAATGAAAATATAAAAAATGCTTTCCTTCATTATAATTCGAGCAGAGAAGAATATTACAATTCGACAGAGGATAAAAAGAAAACATTAATTAATAAAATATTGAAAAGTAAAAATTGCATAAATTCATTAATCCCAAATTTTGAAAGCTCAAAATATAGAACACTCAAAGAACGAATTGATTATCGTTCAGAAAATGAAAATGCTCATGAACTAAATGGCTTACTTGCGGAAAGGGATGTGAAAGGAAAAGTAGAAGCGGCAACGACCAAGGATTGTACATTTAAGCTGAACGAACAAGAACTTAAACAATCTCAAGCAGAACATCTCAAAGCTAATTCATTAATTGAAGAAAACTATAAAGCAATGATCGATTATAAGGTCAATGCACATCCGAGTTTGAAAGATATGATTTCTAAACTTGAGGCTCAGCTAGAATTAGCAGTTCAATTGAAAGGAAAGCTAAGTCCTTTAGAGAAAAAAGACATGGCCTTTAAATTTTTCTCTATGACAATTAAGCAATTGGATGAAGTGAGTAAATCATTATACGAAAGCAATTCTGAATGCAGCACAATTTACAAAACTAACTTTGAAAAAGAATGCGCTAAAGCAAAGAAGTACACAGAAATTCCAGGTGGGAATAATCGCATAATGTTTTGTGCAAATGATTTCAAAGATAAAATAAAAAATGAATGTCAGCAGCAGCTAGCTATTTTTAACTAATTGTTACCCAGCTTTCTTCGTCGTCATCATAGAGGCCAACGAAGCCACCACATTCTCCAAGCGATGAACTTGCTCTTGAAGGGCAACAGCTGATTGGAGGTTCTCTTTCGATGTCACTGAGTTCTGTCCGCTGGCCTGGTCAAGAAGTCCCATCGCGTTTGTGACCTCGTGAATTCCCTGAGACTGCTCTTTGACTGCCGTCGTGATTTCGTTGATGAGTTCGCCAACTGCGGCAGTCTGGCCCACGATTTCTTCAAGGGCATTTCCACAGCGGTTGGCGATCTGGATGCCTTGTTCGACTTTTGAGCGGCCATCTTGTGAGAGGGTTGTTACTGTTGAGGTGCTTTCATTAACAATTGATTGAACGGTCTGAATGCTGTTTGTGAGCATTTCAGAAATTTCTTTGGCCGCGTTTCCTGACATGGCCGCGAGATTCCCAACTTCTTCAGCTACGACGGCAAAACCTTTTCCTTGCTCGCCTGCTCTTGCTGCTTCCACTGAAGCATTGAATGACAGGAGTTTCGTCTGGAAAACGATATCGTTGATGACCTTAGTTTTGCTTTCTATTTCGCTAATGACTTTTACGATGTCAGCAATGCGCTTATTACTTGTCTCAATTTGTTCTGTCATTTTCATATTCGATTTACTGATGACATCCATGGCGCTTAACATTTGTTCGATAGTCATTTTACCGTTTGAAGCTGTGGCATAACTTGTTTTAGAGTTTTCATCTAGACGTCTTGAGTTCGTCTCAGTTGCTTTAATAGTCGCACTGATTTGTTCAAGAGCAGCTGCCGATTGTTGAAAAGCACTGGCCTGTTGCTGAGTGGATGAAGAAAGATTTTGGGCCGAGGCATTCATATTTGAAGCGATCTCACCAATGTGTTTCGATTCGATATTTAGGTTTTCAATGACTGAACCAATTTCGTTTTGTTGTTCACGAATGACGAGCCAGAAGAAGACCATGAGGCAGATTCCGATACCAAAGGAGATGATATTGGCGATGAGAGCTTGTCTTTTAATGGCCGAACCTTGTCGAGTTGATTCTGCTGCATCTGTTTCAATGAGCCCGCCCAATCTCGCTAATTCTCTTTCTAGTGCCTCAAAACGTTGATTGAATTCTGGAAGCATTTCGCGTGCTTTAATATCATCACCCGCAAGAGCAGTATCAACAATTTTTTCAGCACTTTTAACGTACTCTTCAATACGAGGTAGTGCCGGTCTGATGGCCTCTTTAGTTTCTGGATGAAGATTAAGTTTTTCGAGTCCTTGAATATGCTCTTGGATACTGTTTGCAAATTCTTTTGATTCCTCTTTAATCCCTTTTTTGATTTCTGAGTTTTCAGATTTTGCTTCTAAGATTGCAGAATAGACGTTAGCGCGAATCCCATCGTGCATCATATCTGCCAGATTCATGTGGCCAGAGCCTGGAAGTTGAACTTCACCAAGATCATTAATTTGATTGGTGAATCTTTCTGACATATAAAATGAAAGGCCTGATGTGGTCATTAAGGTGATAATCAGAAATCCCATCAATAGTTTAATCTTTGTCCCGACCGTCATTTTCTTAGAAATCATTTTTCACGAACCTCAAAAAAATATTTATTCTCGAAATATTTTCGGTTCAAATGCATGAAAAAATAAGCTTGATAAAAGTAAAGAAACTTTTGTCAGGAAATTTTCACATTTTGTCTAAAGAAAGCCTACGTAAGACTACGTAGGCCCGTAGAATAATAAATTACAATTTTGATTCGATCATGTGTGAGAGAAGTTTCGTCAACCTTTCAAGATTGTCATAGCTGATGTTATGGAACATTGAAATCCTGAACTGATTACGTCCTAGTTTTCTATATCCATCAATTCCATAAACGTATTTTTTCTTCTCTAGGAATTTGATCACATCATCACAATTAACTCTGCTATCGACATCAATAGTAGCTACTGCAATTGATCTAAATTCTTTTTCTTCAATAAAGCATGAAAGGTATGGTTTTGATTCGGCCCAACCGTAAAGAAGCTCTGCTTTTTTCTGTGCTAGTTTTTGAACTTCAGCGTATCCAAGTTTGTTCATTTCTTTCACTTGTTCATTCATGAAGAACAAAGTCGCCAAGGCCGGCGTATTGTACGTTTGGTTAGCTTCAGAGTTTGTGATGGCGTGAGTCCAGCTCATGATGTCCGGGATGTAACGTGATTTATCACCAGCAATTTTCGCTGCACGTGCGCGAGCTTTTGGCGACATGATCGCAATCCAAAGACCACCATCACTTGCGAAAACTTTTTGAGGAGCAAAAAAGAAAACATCAACTTTAGAAAGATCGCATGGACATTGTCCACCGCCTGAAGTTGCGTCT
>CBIHOP010000094.1:0-9734 GCA_966211385.1 uncultured Bacteriovorax sp. | reverse complement strand
GTTTTTTATCTTATGAAAGTGCGAAGTGTTCTTTTCCAACGACCAGATGATCCACTGTTAGGTTTTCTTTCTGAACAACATCAATCTTTTTTAATTTATGAATATCTTTGAAGGCAATGATTTACCTCTGGTCTTAAAATGAAAAATACACTTTGGCTTTTGAAACAAAAGTGTACTTCATATAAAAGTGGACTGAGAAGTAAAAATTTAGAGTATTATTATCTGATAAACAGTATTAAACCGGCACTGACTTTTTTAGATTTTTTATTGATAACATCTGAGTTGGACGCAATTAACCTTTTAACGGAGATGCCGTGCTTTTGAGCTACGGTGAATAGTGTTTCCCCTTTTTTTACGGTGTAATAACGCCCTTTTTGCTTTTTTCTAGCTGCGTACCTCTTCATTCTGTATTCGCGAGATTTCTTACGAAGAACTTCGCGGCGAGGTTTTTCAAACAAGTCTGCATATAAATTGTTTGTTGGAGAAACTTCTTCATTCACTCGGAATGGAAGCTTAATAACATCTCCAGCATCAAATTTTTTGTTTTCAGAAACGTTGTTTAGACCAGCAAGTACATAATCTTTTTTGATACGGAATTTTTTAGAAATTTGAGACAGGCTCATTTTCTTAGGAACTACAAATTCCTGGAAATCAGTTGCAAGCAAATCTGCTTTGGCACAACATTGAGCGAATTTCTCAGCTGTATTAGGTGGAATACGTAATTTGTAGTCCGCCATATTTGGTGGAGTGAACCAACGAAGAATTTCTGGATTCAAACGTTGAAGTTCTTCGAATTCAACACCCATTGCTTCAGAAAGTTTCACTAAATCTGTTGCTGGTGGAACACTCACTTCATCAAAATCAAGCGGCTCGTGGAATTCTACATCGTCAAATCCAAACGACTTTAAGTTCTTTCCAATAATCGCAAGGGCCATAATTTTTGGAACATAATTTTTCGTTTCGTCTTTGAGGTATTTTCCTTTCGTTAAATGCCAAAAGTCTTCTGATTTGTATTTTTTGATTGCGCGACCAAGTTTTCCTTCACCAGCATTGTAAGCTGCTGCGGCCACTTCCCATTGTCCGAAATCATCATAAAGTTTTGTGAGGTAACGAGCTGCTGCTACTGTCGCTTTGATTGGGTCACGTCTTTCGTCACGGTACCAGTCTTGATCTAGACCGTACATTTTTCCCGTGTAAGGCATGAACTGCCAAGGACCAACAGCTGCGGCCCAAGATTTAGCTGTTGTAATAAATCCAGACTCTGCCATAGCGAGGAAAATCAAATCGCGTGGAAGACCGTGCTCTTCGAGAATCGCACCAAGAATCGGAGCATATCTTCCTGCTCTTTCCGTATATCTTTCAAAGTAACCGCGTCCACGATTAAGAAAATAATCCATCCATTTCTTAACTTGGGCGTTATACACAACTGGAATATCAAAATAATTGTTTTCTAGATTAAGCTCTTCAGCTCCTTCCAGATAATACGTTTTACCTTTGTATTGATTAAGACTTTCGCTCGTTGAAGCTCCTTCGATAATTGATCGAGATTGAGCTTTGGCAATTTTTGCTGATACTTCTTCATCTAACTTTTTGTCTTCAACTGAATAATCTTTTTTCTTCAATCGAAGGTAAGCTTCACGAACACTTTCAGAGGCAAAACCGCTATTAGTAGCACTAGCTGTTGGAGCTGCAGCTTGTTTTTCGGCCTGAGGACCTTGAGTAGTAGCACACGAAGTGAGGATGAGTGAAAGAAGAAGGAGCTTAAAATTAGGCGACTTAAAAGCTAGGTTTTTTTTCATTAATAATCATCCTTATTATCTTTGAAGCCAAGCTTGAACCGATCCTCACAGATCGTTGGTGAAGCTGGCAAAAAAAGAATCCAACGCTCCTGTTGAACTCAAGCAGTGACTCTCGTCATCAGAACTCAAGAAAAGTCTAACAAGAAAAGGCTAATTATAAAAGTTTTTTCCCGTCTAGCGGCCGATTTAAACTGCGATTAGGATGAATATATGAAACTTGTATTCCAAACATTCCTTTTAGTTATCACTCTTCAAGTGGTCACTGTTACCGATATTCGGGCCGAAATCAAAACTCCCAACTATGATTTTACATTAAGTACTTTGGAACTTTTTTTCCCGGGCAAAACCCTCGAGGATGCAAAAAAATCCCAGCCTAAATTCGATTTGTTCGAAGATCGTGGTGATGAAAAAGTTTATCGATTTAAATTGCTAAGGGCCGGCTACATTCTTGATGTTTATACTCAGGTAAAAAAGGATTTAATCGTCGATATGTATGTGAGGCTTCCACAGCATTTCCTGCATGATCAAATGCTGGCCGACTTACAAAAAAAATATAAAAAGCAGGATCATTTTATAAGAAAAGATCTGAGCGCTTTATATGTCTGGAAAAATCGCGAAGGTCTGAACCTCATTTATCATGGCAGCTGTTCGATTACATGCTTCCCTATGTTCTTTGAAGCAGTGAAAGCATCACCAGATATAATCCCCTTCTATCAGCGATTCAACGAAGCACTACCACTTTGGGAAATTAAGTGATTTTTTTTGCTGAAGTAGAAGTAGAGTCCAATTCCACCCAATATCATCAGCACACATAATAACTGGCCCATTGTGAAACTGCCGAAGTAATAACCTAGTTGCGAATCTGGCTCGCGGAAAAACTCGATGATGAAGCGGAAGAATCCATAACCACCAACAAAAAAGGCACCGATGATTCCGTATTTGTTAGTTCTCTTTTTAACAATCCAGACAATCGCCATCAAAACAATTCCTTCTAAGAAAGCTTCGTAGAGTTGTGATGGATGACGGGGATAAGGTCCGCCGCCATTTGGAAAAATAATTCCGATACTCGATTGAGTCATACGACCATAAAGTTCACCATTGATGAAATTACCTATGCGCCCCCAAAAAATTCCCTGCGTTCCCGCAAGCGCGATGGAATCCATAACTTCATACCAAGTGATGTTATTTCTGCGAGCAAAAATAACTCCACCAGCAATCAAGCCGACAAGTGCGCCGTGAAAACTTAATCCGCCTTTCCAGACAGCAATAATATCGAGCAGATTTCCAGAATAAGATTCCCAGTTATAAATGAAGACATAAAAAATGCGCGCGCCTAAAAACATACACACGATCATCGTCGTAACGAGTGTATCGATTTTATCTTCTGTTACTTTGAAAAAATTCTGACGAACGAGAACTTTTAAAAGATATCCCGCGATGATGAAGCCCACAACATACATCAAACCATACCAGCGGACTTGCAAAGCACCTAAATCGAGAATGACGGGATCTAAACTGTGAACGTAATGAGTATTCATGCTATCTCTTTTAAAAAATGATTTTTAAAAAGGATAACGAAGGATCACTACAAAGACAAATCAGTTCTTGGACGGAAACTCTCTTCAGGATGCACAAGCCCTTCAGAAATTTTCACCATCATTTGAATCATTTGTCTCACGGGAACTGAGAGACCTGTGTAGTCGAAGTAAGAAGTGTGAGCAGATATAAAGCTTAACAATTCTTCATTGCTCATCTTCACATTTCTTCCTTTCAAAGTTGCATCTAAACGTAAAACTTTAAATCGCGATCCCATTTTTCTCACGCCATCTAAACTCAAAACGCGAAGACCAACAACATCGACAAAAACGGCTTCACCCTTTGAATCTTTTGAGCGTTGAAGAACAACACCACCATCCACAGTCACTCCCCACAATCCTAAAATTCCATGTGAAACGAGGGCCCATGTGAGAAATCTGTTGATCACAATTCTTGAAGCTAATTTTGTTTCGGCCGAAGCTTTCATCGATCCAAAATCCTGGTAACAACCAAGCTCCCAAACTTTTGCCCCAAATGAATAAACCATGAGACCAACATTTTTATAACGATAAACCTGGTAACCAGCTTTTGGTGTAATACTCTCTTGGCCGTAACGATCACTCTCCATCGTCGATTCAATTTGACGAGCAACTGTCGGACTGGCTTCCGTGATGCTTAGGCATCGAGCGGATTTATTTGTTTTAATAGCTTCGAGTGCAGCCGTTTCTTCTTTGTCTTGTAGCTTTACAAATTTCATTGAGACTAAAAAATCACCCAACGTAGAATCGAAGCTAGCTTGATCCACCGCCACAAAAACGGGAAGATTAAGATCCTTCTGATATTGAAAGTATGTTTTCTTTGAAGGGGAAGTTGTACTCGTCTTGCTCATGGCGCCATCCTGGGTTATCCTCAGTCTACTTTGCGTATCGGACGCCTTTTCCCTTGACATTAAGACCCAGACTACATAAAAGTCTAAGGTTCATAATTAGTGGCTAAAATTAGGGCTAACAAGATTGTATTTCTGAGTAAAAAACTTGGATTTCAACCCCTGGATTTTGCTATTTTAAGGAGTTTTTTCATGTACGGAATCGTAGAAATCGCTGGTCACCAGTACAAAGTTCAAGCCGGAGATCTAATTGACGTTGAAAAACTAGCTAAAGAAGCTGGTTCTACAATTTCTCTAGACCAAGTTCTTTTCATCGGCGGAGATAAGCCACTTGTTGGTGCTCCAGTTGTAAAAGGCGCAACAGTTAGTGCAAAAGTTATTATGCACGATCGCTCAAGAAAACTAATCGTTTTCAAGAGAAAACCAGGTGGATACAAGAGAAGAAATGGTCACAGACAACACTTCACTGCTCTATTGATCACTGAGATCAATGACGGTGCAGGAAACAAGTCTGCAATCGATAAAAACTCTAAAAACGCACAAAAATATTTAAAATAAGTTTTAAAAAATAATTTAAGGAGCACCTCATATGGCACACAAAAAAGCCGCCGGGTCCACGGCCAACGGAAGAGATTCAAATCCAAAGATGCGTGGAACTAAGAAATACGGCGGAGAAAACGTAATTTCTGGAAACATCATCGTAAGACAAAAGGGAACTAAGATTTTCCCTGGTACAGGTGTAGCAATGGGTAGAGACTTCACAATCTACGCTACAACTGCTGGAACTGTTAAATTTTCTTTCTACACAAAAGATAAGAAAATTGTTTCTGTAATTCCTGCTTAGTTAGCTTTCAAAAGACTGAAAAGTGTTATAAGGGAATCCAAACGGATTCCCTTTTTTATTTTAGGCACAAATGCGATTTATCGACGAAGTACGAATTACTGTAAAATCTGGTCACGGCGGTCCCGGAGCGGTCACATTTAGACGTGAAAAATCTATTCCCTTTGGTGGGCCTGATGGTGGCGACGGCGGTCGTGGCGGTTCAGTCATCGTTATTGCAGACGAAGGCATCAATACACTCATCGGATTCCGCGGAAAGAAAGTTTTCGCTGCTGAAGATGGAACTCCTGGTGCGGGACGTACACTCAATGGTGCTGATGGACTCGATCAAGTGTTGCGCGTTCCAGTGGGAACAATCATTCGCAATGCTGAAACAGGTGCCGTTATTGCTGATTTAAAAATGCACGGTGAAGAAGTTATTATCGCTGAAGGCGGAAATGGTGGACGTGGAAACGTTAACTTTAAATCTGCTGTAAACCAAGCTCCACGTATTGCTCAGCCGGGCCTTCCTGGTGTTGAGCTAGTCTTAGATCTGGAATTAAAGCTGCTTGCTGATCTCGCTCTTATTGGTCTTCCTAACGCTGGAAAATCAACGTTAATCTCGAGTATCTCAGCTGCACGTCCGAAGATTGCTGACTACCCTTTTACAACGCTAGAACCAAACCTCGGTGTTGTTTCATTAGGAGATCGTTCTTTCGTTGTCGCTGACATTCCAGGACTGATTGAAGATGCTTCTGAAGGAAAAGGACTCGGCACCAAGTTTTTAAAACACATCGATCGTACAAAAGCGCTTGTTCACTTGGTAGACGTCTCATGGTGTCTCGATGAATATGAAGCTTTCGAACAATATGTAGTCATTCGCACAGAGCTAGAAAAATACAGCGAAGATCTCGCACTAAAACGCGAACTCGTTTGTTTAACGAAGATCGATGCGATGACTGAAGAAGAGATTAAAAAGTTCCAGGACTTTTTTGAAGAACAACTCGATAAAAAAGTTCTTCCTATATCAGGTGTTTCTGGTCGCAATATCGATCAACTGAAATCCCTGATGATCAAATGTATTGATCTTGAAAACGCAGATCTAAAAAAGAAGAATGTTGGTCGTGGACCAGCAATCATTGAAGAAGACACGGAAATTTTACCCGTGAATAATGAACCTGAGAATCATGAATCAGAAGAAGAGGATTACGAATGAGTCGCGACTATGTAACAAAAGAAGTTAAAGCAATTATCGAAGATAAAAAATATGAAGCACCATTAAACGTGGCCATGGCCGCTGCATGGGTTATGGGAAATTTCAAAGGGATCAACCTTAAAGTTCTCGACCTACGTAATGTTTCAGGGATCGCTGATTTCTTCGTTATCGGATCTGCAAGCAACCCAACTCAAGCGGGTGCAATGGCAGAAGAGATTTCTCACCAAATGCGTTTAAACGGTGTTGAAGCACTTTCACGCGAAGGTCTTAAACACAGTACTGATTGGATTCTTCTCGATTACGGTGACATTATCATTCACGTTTTCCATGAGCCTTCACGCATGGTTTACGATCTTGATTCGCTTTATAAAAATGCACTATCAGTTGAAATCCCTGAGTCGTTCTACTTCTCTACTCCTGAGAACGAAAGGAAGTCTTCAGGTGATGACAGCGGAAGAAATTACTTTTAATCATGAAAGACCTGCACTTAATCACCGTTGGAAAATTAAGTGACAGGTCTATTGAATCTCTCGAAAACGAATACGCCAAAAGATTAATCTCTCCTAAACTTCACATTCACGAAGTGAAAGCCCACGCTGAAAATCTCAATCAAGAAGCAAAAGAAGTTCTCGCTAAAATCGACGACATCTCTCGCACTGAAAATCCCTTCATCGTTCTCATGGCCGAAAAAGGAAAGCAGTTTAACTCTGTTCAATTCTCTGAATGGCTTTCTCAAAAATCAGAAAGTCAGTCTGTCGTCTTCATTATCGGGGGCGCTGCTGGACATGGTGAAGCTGTTATTCAACGTTCACATTTTAAACTTTCACTATCAGAAATGACTTATCCCCATAAGCTGGCCAGGCTTCTTCTCGTCGAACAGATTTATAGGGCCCAGACAATAAAGGCCGGACACCCTTACCACAAGTAATTGAAATTCAGTTATACCCTCATGTTTTCGTCAACTTATTCCGAGAAGTTGAAAGATGAGATATGGCCTTTTACCCATTTATTTAGCCCTGCTTTTGTTCATGAGTTCGTGTTCAACGACTCCTGTGCAAACTGTCTGGCGTGAACCCGCTGATGTAAGCTCACAATCCTGCATCGACATTGCATCCTCATTTCATCGAACGTCTGCTCAAGCTGAATCAGAAGCAACATCGACACTCGTTAGAGGCGAAGATATATGTCTCAACCGTTTAATGGAAGAAAGAAATGGTCTGCGGGAAAAGTATGTAACTGTTACTGAATCAATCCGCGATTTTGAATTGAAGGCCGATGCACCTATCAAGGGAAAAACTAAACTCGTTCTTGATCCACGCGAAGGATATCTTGCAAAGATCATGATGATTAGAAATGCAAAAAAAACCATCGATCTTTCATATTACATTTTTAAAAGCGATGATACGGGTAATGCCATTCTTCACGAGCTTCGACTGGCGATCAAACGCGGAGTTAAAGTTCGAATTCTCGTTGATTCATCTGGATCAATTTCAAAAGCACCTTTCTATAACGACATTAAGTCACTCGTTGCTTTAAGTGGTAAACCCATTCTCGATGCTGATGGAAATCCCACTGGGCAATTAGCAAACGCAGAAGCCGTATTATTTAATCCCATTTTCAACGTGCGAGCTCACGTTGCTAATTGGTTTAGAAAAATTCATAACCTTTTTGTTCTCGATGGCGAAAAATTACCTGAGATCACTTTCAATATAAACCGAAGATCACACGATAAAATTTTACTTGTTGATGCTCAATCAACAGAAGATGCGATGGCGATTATCGGTGGACGAAATATTGCTGATCACTACTACAATGTAAATGATGGTGAAAAGAACCCAGTACTTGATGCCGAAATAATGATTAAAGGTTTTAGTCATGTCGATGCTGAAGGCAATATTCAAAATGCACTGGAAGATCATTTTAATAAGATCTATTTTTATCTCGCCAATAAAAACTTTGAAAATTTTCTTTTCAAAATAAATCGTGAGCAAGTTCGTAAGCAATTTAAAAAAATGCGCACGAGTGCAGATAATCTTTTAAGCGAAGATGGTGTGTTAAGCGAACAGCTTGAAGAAATGACTCAGAAGAATTTTTTAGAAGAAGGATTTGAAGAAGGATTGATTTCTGTTTTAAACGAAATACAGAACTTAAGTCGTACTAAAATTTTTCTTCAACCACGTGGTCCTCACAACCGTAAAAATGGAAATTCGCTCGTTGATAAGTTGCATGCTGAAATTGCAAAAGCAAAACATACAGTCGATATTGTCTCTCCATATTTTTGGGTTCCAGATGAAGAAGTCGATTTCATGATCGATTGGGCCAAGAAAGATCCAAAGCGACGCATTCGAATATTTTCTAACTCCATCACGACAACTGACAACGTCATCGCGCAGGCCATGGTCGATGCAACATTCAGTGAGTCTATTCTCAAGAAAATTAAAGGTACGCCCCTCGAAAATCAGGTGCAAATTTACTCCTACGGCCGTATTGATGACGAAGTTTTAGGTGGGCAAATGAGGTATGGCTTTCTCCATGCAAAAATCGCTTTAATAGATGGGAAATCAATGACTGTTTCGACGTCTAACCTTGATCCAATTTCGAGACATCTTAATTCTGAAGTAGGAACAAACATAGAAGGACTTGGAGCTGATTCGAAAAATCTAGCAAAGATAAAAGCGTTCATAGACGAAATTGCTAAGAATTCTACTTTATATGGTTCAAGAGAATGGCAGGAAATTCGTAAACATCCTAAGAATCGGATCGTCACTATTCTTCAGGCATTCGCGACTAAAATCATCTATACCTTTAACCTCGTCCCACTTATCTGAGATGATTGATGGATAAACACAAATACATCGAAGAAAGGGTCAACATTGATTACATCATCAAATCCAAAAATTCCTCATTGGCCTTTGGTTTGTGTGCTGTTGTCTTGCTTATCATGCAGCTTTCGAGCAACATTAAATACATCTATTTTGCTCTTGTGTTTGTCATTATTATCCTTTCTGCCATTAGAATTCTTAACGTAAAAAGATTTTCTGAAAAAAAAATTAGCTTAGAAGTAGCGACGAGAAACGTAACCATAACGATTCTCATCAATGCAACACTATGGTCGATTCTCAGTTTCATTTCGTTAAGCACAGATGATACTGTCAGAACCTTAATTACCTATACCCTACTGTTAGCTTTCATTGCCGGCTCTATTGTTACCGTCTCATCCAAACGAGCTGTTCTAATAACTTTCAATCTTTTGATGTTGGCACCCATTATTTATTTCGCAACAAGGTTAGCAACTAGCCAACAATCAAATGATGCTTACTTTCTCATTGCTTTCTGTATTGTTAATTTCATCTATACTCTCAAACAATCATCTACCATTTGTAATGAACTCAAACGCAGAATTGGTGGAGAATATGATTTGAAAAAATCGTTGGATGAATTAGCACAAAGTAAGAAGAATCTTGAAGAAGAAAGCAT
>CBIHOP010000093.1:0-9748 GCA_966211385.1 uncultured Bacteriovorax sp. | reverse complement strand
CCTTCAACTTCCGAGTTACCAAGTTTCGACTTAGTCTGACCTTCGAATTGTGGTTCTTTAAGTTTTACTGAAACTACTGCTGTTAAACCTTCACGCATATCATCGCCCGTTAAAGCGATTTTAATGTTTTTAAGAAGATTGTTGTCTTTTGCGTAGTTGTTAAGCACGCGTGTAAGTGCAGTTTTAAATCCTGAAACGTGTGTTCCACCTTCAGGAGTTGAAATGTTGTTAGCGTATGACGTGATCACTTCGTTGTATGAATCCGTCCATTGCATTGCAATTTCCGCTTCATAATCATCTTTAGTCTGAACGAAGTAGATAACTTTTTTGTGAATCGGAGCTTTCGCGCGATTTAAGAAGTTAACGAATTCAGAAATCCCGCCTTCAAAGTGAAAAGTATCAGCTTTTTCAGAGCGTTCATCTGTCAGAACAATTTTTAGTCCGCGATTTAAGAAAGCCATTTCACGGAAACGATTGGCTAACGTATCGTAGTTGAATTCATGGAATTCAAAAATTTCGTTATCTGGTTTGAAAGTAACTTTTGTTCCCGTTTCTTTTGGATTTGGAAGATCACCAATAACTTTTAGTGGTGCTGTCGCTTTACCGTGATCAAAAGTTAATTCGTGAAGTTTTCCGTTTTTCTTGATTTCAAGTTTTACCCATTTTGAAAGGGCGTTTACAACTGAAGCACCAACACCGTGCAATCCACCTGAAACTTTATAAGCTCCACCTTCTTCGTTAAACTTTCCACCAGCGTGAAGTTTAGTATAAACGAGCTCAGCTCCTGAAACTTTCTCAGTAGGGTGAAGATCCGTTGGAATACCACGGCCGTTATCTGTAACTGAAACAGAGTTATCAACATGGATGACAACGTTGATGTCTGTACAATAACCAGCAAGTGCCTCATCGACAGAGTTATCAACAATTTCATATACACAGTGGTGAAGACCTCTAATCCCAGTGTCACCGATATACATACCCGGACGTTTTCTAACAGCATCTAGTCCTTCAAGAACTTTGATTTGTCCTGAGCCGTACTCAGTATTAACTTTTGAGATTGATTCTGGTTGATTGTTTTCCAAGATGGATACTCCTCAATTAATTGGACATTTGGTGAGAAGTTTTAGAAAAGTACGGAACCACCCTTGATCTGGATGTTATTCGCGCCACTTATTTTTTCTAATTCTTCCTTAAATTTTTCGTTGGCCGTAGTTATCAGAACTTGAAATTCGCGTTCTTTTAAATACTCAACTAGCCTTCGCCATCGATGCTGATCGAGCTCGCCAGAGACGTCATCAATGAGCACTATGGGATAGGACATATATTTATACCGAAAAAGCTCTATATAGGCAAATAAGAGGCTTAAATAACTCATTTTTTGCTGGCCTAAAGAACAGAAATCGAAAGAATTTAATCCATCAAAAAGAAGCACGTAGTCATCTTTGTGTGGACCGTATGAAGTATGCCCGCGTTCAATGTCTGTTTCTAGGTTGTTGGCGAACACTTTTTGAATCTGCTCAGCAGTTAAACCAATAATGCGCGAATCGAGATTAATTTTTAAACTATGCTTCTCAGAAAAGAGCGCTTGAAACGTTTCTCCAATGATGGGTTCTATCGCTTCAAGGAAATCTATTCTTTTGTTTGTGAGGAAGTGTGACAACTGAGCGAGTTCACCATCAGCAGCTAGAATCTGCTCTTTGTACTTCGAAGGCTTCTTAGAAAGTAAGGTATTTCTAAATCTCAGAGCGAGAGTATATTTCGAAAGACTTTTCTTTTTATAATAATCTTGCTTAATAACAAAATAATCACGCATTTCCTTTATATCTCTCGCTTTTTTTTCAAACCATTATCAATAAACTTTTTTTATAAAAACGACTTTGATATCGAGTCGTTTTTTTACTGGAGCTCCATTGAGAAACCAAAGAATCGATTCACTCGTCATCTTAGACGAATAACTCACAACTTCGTTCTCACTGTTGTGGAAAACCGAAGAAAATATTATTTCAGGTTTTCCACCGTCTATACTCAAAAATTGTGGAAAACCTGTATTTTTACGAAATGATTTTTTAGTAGCAAGAACGTTGATGGCTTCCAGGATATTGGTCTTACCATTTCCGTTTTCACCCACAATACAATTAATGCCAGATGAAAATGAAATAACGTCGGGATTTAAATTTCTAAAATTTGTAACCTGAAGTTTAGAAATTTTATAACTGATCATCTTATAATTTTAACGGCATGATGATGCAGAGATAGTTTTGGTTCTTAGATGATTTAATCGCTACTGGACTTAACTCATTGTTAAATTCCATGCGGATCTCTTCGTCCCCAAAAATTGAAAGGGTATCCATTAAGAATTTAGCATTGAATCCAATTTCAAATTCTTTACCTGAATAATTAATAGCGAATTTTTCAAATGCATCACCAAGAGATGGGTGATTCGCTGCTACTGTCATTTCATTTTCTTTTAAAATGAGTTTCACACCATTTGAACGCTCATTCGCCATTATCTTGATACGACGAACAGCATGTGCGAATGCATTCTTTTCAATGTCAGCGTAGAAGTTTGTCTTCTTAGGGATGACTGCTTGGTACTTCAAATACTCTTTAGCAATTAATCGAATGGCCAATAGGTAATTGTTATTCGCATTGAGGTAGATGAAAGATTCATCCACAGAGATGCTGATAGGTTGGTCTGGATATGTTTCAGCAATCTTCTTTAATTCCGCTACACCTTTTTTAGGAATGATAATTCCATTGATGAGCGCTTCAATTTTATTATTTGAAAGTTCAGTCTCAACAAGTGAAAGTCTATATCCATCTGTAGCTACTGATCTTAATTTTCCATCTACTTCTTGAAGATAGATTCCGTTAAGGAACAATCTCGTTTCATCATTTGAAATAGCATGTGATGTTTTGTTGATGATTTCCAGGATCTGATTAGAGTTAAGTCTGAAATCATTTCCTTGTGTACCGAATTGAAGATGAGGAAATTCTTCTGACGTATAAATTAATAAAGTGAAATTAATATTGTCACAAGTAAGCTTTAAGCTGTTAGAGCCTTCTGGTAATTCAATTGTTAATTCTTTTTCAGGAAGCTCTTTTACGATATCAAATATATTTTTGGCATTTACACAAAAGGTACCTGGTTTTTCCACAGTACAGTGAGTAGTTACCTTTGCAGAAACTTCTAGATCAGTTGCAGACATTTCGATTTTATTTTGGCTGGCTTGAATCTGAACGAAATTTAGTATTAAACGAGTATTTTTTTTATCTACCACGCTTAAAATTTTATTAAGCGTTTCCTTCAATTCAATAACTGAAATTTTAATTAACATGCTGAGGCTTCCGTAAATTTTTAAGTACTAAGTTTTTAGCAATTAAGCAGGGAAGTTACAAGCTTCGCTGAGTCCTTTGAGTCACGAAGTTTTCCGGCGTTCTTTTTCTTTATATTATTATTAATTATTAATACTTTTATTAATATAGTGTGGATAAGTGGAAAAGATATAAAAGTCTTTTCATTACGAGTGTTTATTATTTTTGGTCACGGGGATAACGTCTAATAACTTTTCAACATTCTTCTTTTTTTGCCGTATATTCTTTTTATTCTCCCGAATTATTCACTCTTATCCACATACAATTCACATTGTTTCAACATAACTTCACATATTGCCTAAAAGTGATGATTTTAGGCGGCCAATAAAATATGTTTTCCACAAAGTTATTCACAATGTGGAAAACTTTTTGTGGATAACTGCTAATCCGAACTTATTTGAAGGCCAAGCGTTAATAACTTCTTATTTGTCCTTATATTTTCATCAATATTGTGGATAACTCTGTGGAAAGCGTGTGGATAAAATGTGGATAACTTGTAGTAATAATTTCGATTTTAGACGTGAATTCACATCACAACGTCTTCATTGTGGATAAACTCTAAAAGTATTTTGTTCCCAAATTTAGAGATTAGATTCGATAGCGTTGATGTCTTTTGAAAGACCCGAATCAATTTTCACTTTTTCAGTGATCGTATTAACAGCGTGGATAACAGAAGAGTGATCTCTTCCTCCAAAGAATGCTCCGATCTCTTGTTGTTTGGCATTGACCACTTTACGGGCCAAATACATAGCAATGTGACGGGCTTTAGTGATGTCCTGGCTGCGACCTTTTGATTTAAGATCAGCGAGCGGTAAACGGAAATATTGAGCTGTGGCTTTAGCTACAGCTTCAATGCTGATTTCTTTTTCTTCTTCACCACTGTTAAGGTTGAGCTGGTCTTTAACAAGATCAACTTCAATCTCAACGTTCATAAGTTCACTCACTGCTTTTAAGCGCACAAGTGATCCTTCGAGTTCGCGGATATTTGTTTTAATTCTAGAAGCAATTAGAGTGAGAACATCTTCAGTAATATAGATGTCTAATGCTTCCATTTTACGTCTTAAAATAGCTAAACGTGTTTCAATGTCTGGCGTTTGAATATCAACAACCAATCCCCACTGAAGACGAGTTTTAATACGCTCTGAGATACCATCAATCTCTTTTGGTCTTTTATCTGACGTGAAAATAAGTTGCTTGCCACGATTATGCATTTCATTGAACACGTGGAAGAACTGATCCTGAGTCGCTTCTTTATTTTTTAATTCGTGAATATCATCGATCATAAGAATGTCGATGCGTTCAGTATATTTACGAACGAATTCTGTAATTTTGTTCGTCTTTAAAAGAGAGATCATCTCTTCCATAAAATCACGAGCTGTTGTTAAGCAGATTGTGTATTCAGGGTGACGTTCAGCAATTTCGTTGGCCACAGCATGGAGAAGGTGAGTTTTTCCCAGACCCGAATTACTGTGAATATATAAAGATGGATATTTTCCTTCTTTTCCTGGAGTGAGAGCAACAGCTTTAGCAGCTGCTTGAGCAATATTGTTATTTGGACCAACAATAAAGTTGTCGAAAGTTTTAGTTCTATCAACTCTGATTCCCGTTTTATTAGGGTTCATATGCTGAAGATATTCAGAGTCAGCTTTTGATTTTAAATCTTCGCGAGTAGGGGTGAGGTCCAATTTAAAAGTCATGTTGTTCACAGACTTAGGTTTCACTTCTTCGTTATTAAATGGATTTCCAAAAATTGGAGCTGAGTCTTTAGCATTTATTTGAATGTTGTATTCAGTTCCCAAAACATTATAAAGAGCACGTGCGACTTCATCTTTATAGAGTTCGGCCGATTTCTTAATAAATGATGTCTTAACTTCAAAAACAGCCGTTTGGTTATCAATTGATAGGAGCTCAAGTCCGTTTTCAAAATAAGTTTTAAAATTAAGTTCAGGAACAATTGTACGCAGGTGGTTTAACACCTCGTTATTAATAGAAACTAGTTCATCATTTTGAGCGAAATTTGTCTGGGCAAGCGTCGTAAACGATGGTGATAATTGATCAGAACTTGGTGCTTTAGCATTTTGTTGGCTATTTAATTTGAAAAAATGCTCAAACGGGAAGTCTTGGGCCATTATTAACCTCGAAAAGTCCTAAAAAATTGTGAGAGAAAGATGTAGCATGGCCCAAAAGTCCAAAGCAACAAAACACTATTTCACATTTTCTTACATGTGACGCGGCCTGTTTGTGATTGACCTTTCACGAAAGAAATAATAACTGTATCTCTCCAATTATTTAATGCGATTTAGAGGATAGCTGTATGAGCAAAAGAACGTGGCAACCAAAAAAACTTAAAAGACTAAGAGTACATGGCTTTCTTAAAAGAATGGCTAGCCCAGGTGGAAAAAACGTTATTAAAGCGAGAAGAGCAAAAGGCAGAGCTCGTTTAACGGTATCATCTAGTACTAAGTAATATTTTGTGGCCGAGTGTCGGTTTGAAAAGCAATTTCGCCTTCTCTCGGCCAGTGATTTTTCTGAGTTAAAAGTCGGGTCTCTCTCCTTAAAAAAATCCTCAGTAATTATCTATTTCAAGAAAAATTCTTTCAATAGAACAAGAATCGGTATTTCTGTTCCCAAAAAGCTGGGAAAAGCTCACGATCGCAATCGTCTTAAGAGATTAATTCGCGAGCAATTTCGCCAATCACCTTTCAAATTTTTAGGTTACGACATTTTGTTTGTGGTTTCATGGGCAAGACATCTTTCAGAAACTCCTGCTGAAGAAAAAGAATTTTTACTTAAAAAACATATGGAAGATTTCTTCAAACATGTAAGTTCTCTATGAAATCAATCGCCATTATTCTCATTAAATTTTATCAGTATTTTATTTCTCCCATGTTAGGCCCCAAATGTCGTTTCTATCCGACATGTTCCAACTACTCAAAAGAATGCTTCGAGAAGTTTCCCTTTAGACGTGCAATATGGTATTCATCACGACGAATAATTAGATGCCATCCGTTCTGTGAAGGCGGGGTTGACCCCGTTCCAGAAGAATAACTTTTCGGAGAAAATTTTCATGTTCAATAATGATCAGAAACGCGCTTTCATTGCTGTTTTATTGTCAGGTCTAGTACTTTTTGGCTGGCAATATTTCTTCGCTTCAAAACAACCAGTTAAAAAAGATCCTGTAGCAACGACTGCTCCGGCGCAAACGCAAACAACTACAACTGATGCAACAGCGACACCTCCACAAATGGGTCAGGGAACTTCTGCTCCTGCAGAAACGACTCCTACTACACTTCAAACTGTTGAAATGAAGAGTGATAAATTCGCTCTTAAAATGACAAATGATTTATCGATTACTGATATGGAAAATCCAACAGCAGTTTTCGATTTTAAAGCTCTAGCTGATCATTCTTCTCCTCTGAAAATTCAAGTTGTGACAGATTATGGTCCAATGAATTTAATGTTCCAAACAGAACAAACAGCTCCTGATAAACTTTCAGGTTACAATCCTAATTTTGGTGTTTCTTTCAATGCTCACATCAAAGAAAATGGCCGCGTTCAAATCACTTTAAAATCAGAAAAGCCATACAAGTACCGCCTTGTTTTCGAAGCTAAAGAAAAGAAACTTGATAATGGACAAATTCGTCACTTCACATACTTCACTAACAAAACTCACACCGTAACGGTTAAAGATGATGAGGAAGGTGACGGTACTTTAAAGTGGGCAGGTATCGACTTTAACTACCATTTATTCGCTGCTGTTTTAGCGAAAGAAACTCCAGCTCGTTTTAAGATTACTGAAAAAGGACAAATGCTTCTCGATATTCCTGAAGCATCTAAAGAATTCACAACTGATCTCGTTTTCACTAAGAAAAATTATGATGATCTTATCGCTCTTGGTGACAACCTTCACCAATCAGTAGATTTCGGATTTTTTGCAATCCTTGCTGTTCCAACTCTTAGAGCGCTTCAGTGGATTTACAAATTTATCCCTAACTACGGTTTAGCAATCATTCTTGTAACGATTCTGATTCGTCTTATTACGTATCCACTTCAATACAAATCATTCAAGAGTATGAAGAAGATGCAACTTATTCAGCCAGAGCTGACTAAGATCAAAGAAAAGTACAAAGATGAACCGCAAAAAATGCAAAAAGAAACAATGGAACTCTTTAAGAAGGCCGGAGCAAATCCGCTTTCTGGATGTCTTCCTCTGCTTCTTCAAATGCCATTTTTCTTTGCGATCTATAAAGTTCTTTATAGCTCGGTAGAGCTTGTAGGCGCGCCATTCTATGGTTGGATCCACGATCTAAGTATTCACGATCCATTTTACGTATTACCGGTTCTGATGGCCGTTTCTATGTTCCTACAACAAAAAATGACTCCATCAACATCAATGGATCCAACACAACAAAAGATCATGATGTTTATGCCTCTTATTTTCGCTTTTATTATGAAGGATCTTCCAGCAGGACTTGTTCTCTATATTCTTGTGTCGACTGTAGTTGGTATTTTACAACAAATGATCGTTTACAAGATGGCTGACTAAAAAACATGTATGAATTTTTATACTGATGACCAACCTATAATTGCATGCAGTACTGGCACTCAGGCCAATACTGCGATTGCAGTTATACGGTTATCAGGTTTTTCTTCGCTTGAATCCCTTCAGAAATTCTTTTCAGTATCACTTTCAAAAATCACAAAGCGAAAAGCTACTCTTTCTAACATTCAGTTCGAAAATAAAATTTTTGATAATGGGCTTATATTATTTTTCCCGGCAGGGGAGAGCTATACAGGTGAGAACGTCCTTGAACTCAACGTGCATGGAAATCTTCTCAACATTCAAAACATTTTAAATCTTTTTATTGAGAATGCTGATTTCAGGGCCGCTCACCCAGGTGAGTTCACTTATCGCGCACTCAAAAATAAAAAATTATCTCTCTCACAAGTAGAGGGATTGGATATGCTTCTCAATGCAAATTCGAGCCTCATGCTTTCGCAAGGACTCGATGTTCTCCAGGGCGATTTGCACGCTCAATATCTGGCCCTGCATGAGGCCTTTATAAAATTAAAATCAGCTGTTGAGATCTCTATCGATTTTTCTGAAGACGTGGGAGTAGAGGAAACACAAAAACTGTTCAATGATTCATTCGAAAAGTTTCAAAAAATCATCTCTAGCCTAAAAACACGCACGGAAGGTAATCTTTCTTCGCTACTTTCACCCGAAATTGCTCTAACGGGGCAAACGAATGCCGGAAAAAGTTCACTTTTTAATCTTTTACTAAAAGATGATCGCTCAATCGTCTCTAATATTGCCGGAACGACTCGCGATTACGTCTCAGAAATCCTCCATATTGATGGGACCAACTATAAATTGGTCGATACGGCCGGAATTCGTGAATCTTCTGACGTTATTGAGAACATTGGAATTGAGCGTGCGCTTACTATTTTGAAGCGGTCCTTTTTCAAAATTCTTGTCATAAATCCGTTCGAAACGAATCCTGAATATCTTAAAAAGTTTGCTGGGCTCGAGTTTGATTTACTTCTTTTTTCTCATAAAGATCAGCCTAATTTTGAAAAAAAAGTAGGGGAGATTGATCACAGTTTCATTGGGAAAAAGCTAATTTTTGCTGCGGATTTTGTGACTGGTTCTATGGGGGCGATTGCTGGTCCTATAGAACCATATTATAAAAATTTTGGTCCTATAGAACCAAATCATAAAAATCTTGGTCCTATAGAACCAGCTCATAAAAAATCTGGTCCTATAGAACCAGTTCATGAAAATTTTGGTCCTATAGAACCAGTTCTTAAAAATTCTGGTCCTATAGAACCAGGTCAGTGCGAAAGTGGTTCTATAGAACCACATTGTGCGAAGTTGGGGTCCGTCGCTCTCGCGACTTCTATAGAACCACTAATACGCGATTTAATCGCCAAAAAATACAATGAAGCCACAGCTAACAACCCAATATTACTAGAACGTCACCGTCAGGTAATAAATAAACTATATTTAAAGACGACAGAATTACATAATAATATCAAAGGCTTAACAGATGTAGCCATTCTATCTTCAGAAGTAAACATCCTTGGCAACCACCTAGCTGAACTCATAGGAATCGTCTCACCAGACGATGTACTTAATTCAATCTTTTCGAATTTCTGCATAGGGAAGTAGACATTTTTTACGATCGGCATTACAAATCACAAACGCAATTTACCAAACTGAAATGTTCCACGTAGAACAAAATATATGAAAAAAAATTTCGACATTCTTATTATTGGAGGCGGACACGCTGGTTCCGAAGCCGCTTACATTTCATCTCAGTTCGGTTTACAAGTCGGACTAATTTCTGGACCCGGTGCAAGTCTTGCGTCG
>CBIHOP010000092.1:0-9756 GCA_966211385.1 uncultured Bacteriovorax sp. | reverse complement strand
ATTTTGATGGAATTGTTGTCATAGATGGTTTTAATGAGTTTGCCTCAAGTTTCATGACTATTAATCCCTGGTTTCCGGATCCTATCTGCTATCAATTGAGTTTAATGCAAGAACTTAATAAAAATTCATTAAGAAAGATGATGAGCTCTACCTCACTCAGACGAAACATACTTAAAAGAAGTTATTTATTAAGTGTGCTCTATACATATTTACTTAATCAGGAAGTCAAAGATGCTCTCATGGGGGGATATAATATAGCAGAACTCCAGCGAGAGTATCCAAGCTATTTGGAAACTCTTTTAGAATCAAAGAAAACGATTCACTTTTTTCAGCCTACTGCACTTTCAGGAAAGAAATTAACTTCCCTTGAAAAGGAAAACTGTCTTATGTGCACTCCACTGGCAGAGAAAAACTTTAATCAATTCATTGAATCCTATAGATCAACCCGAACATCCAGCGTAGATCTCTCGAGAATTTTAGAAAACAAAGATGACAATTATTACATAGACGCCGTTCACTTTTCAGCGAACAGCAAAGGCAACGAACTTCTTGTAGATCACATGATTCCTCACCTGGTTAAGCGATGGGGGCTTCTTGCGAGAAAAAAATAAGATACTCGATATAATGATTACTCCCGTACTCAGAGAGAGCGGTGTCAGCTTAAAAACAATTTCCTCGATTAAATCCAAACTCAACAATATTGAATTAGAACCTTCAAAGATCTATGTCCATGGTTCAGAACCTCTTATAACTGATGCCAGAAATTCTCAATCATGTTTTTTATCACCTGAAAAACTGCCTAAAAATTTCGTAAAAAAAATATTTAGCCTACTAAAACAAAAATGGGATGTTGATCAAAACGACTATGTCATTGAAGTGGCTCAATATGCTCAATACAGAAAAGGTGATTTCTTCCAATGGCATCACGATCAAATTCCGATAGATTCAGATGATAAAAAAATGAGAGTATTTACAGTCGTTCTCATGCTTAGTTCTTCTGAAGACTATGATGGTGGTGATTTTGAATATAAGGATTACTTCGAAAACAAGTATAAAGTGGAAAATTTTAATAAAGGTGACTTCATCGTATTTCCTTCGAGGCTCCAACATCAAGTCACTAAAGTAAAATCTGGAGTACGTGAAACATTAACAATGTGGCTTTTAAGTTATCCAATAAAAAGAAAAAATTGATGAATAAACTTACATCATTCACATCGTTTGGAATTTTGCCTACCTTATTTGCCGTATTGATGACATTTGTGTTTGCAAACTCTTCATTACCAAAACGTGAGAGTTTTTTTCTTGTTTTAATTCTTTTTTCGATCCCTCATTTTCTTATTAGCTTTATTTGTCATCCCAATGTGAGAACAGGGATCAGAGATCATAAAAAAGAATTACTATTTGCCAGCGCTTTAAGCATCCTTCTTCTCTTTTCACTTTTCTGGAAAACTCAAGATCTTAAGCTTATTCCCATACTTTTTTTCGCTGTTTACCAATCATGGCATTATTCACTTCAGTCTTATGGAGCCTTCAAGTATTTTGATCCGGCCTTTAAGGGTCTTCGTGTGTTTTTTCTTTTAATTGGAATAATCTTTTTGAAAAATATCAGTTTTGGTTATTTGGAACTTATTAATTTTAACTCCAATTGGTTTTATCACTTGCAGGCAGTCGACTTTAGATTTGATCTTGCATTACTATTCTTTACAATCATCTTCTTTCAAAGCAAAAGCAATCTCCTCAAGGCCAATTTTAAAGCGTTAGTTATTCTGCTTATATGGATTGTTTGGGCCTTGCTCGCAAACAATCAAACATTTTATCTCATACTTCCCGCCTTACATAGTTTGCAATACCTCTATTTCGTGAAACTAAAAAATAAATTGGACTTAAAAAATTTAACCATTTCAATCATTTTAAGTTTATTTGTTGGTTCACTTTTATTTGCACTAAGAAATAAAATGGGATCATTTGAAATTAATATTCTAATAGGTTTTATATTCATTCTTAATTGCACACACATTTTTTTGGATGCGAGTGCATGGAAAGCTCTTGATGCGAACAAGTAAATTGGACTTTATTAAATATATTGTTTTGGGGATTTTTTTTCTACGTATCTTTCTCAGTTATGTACCTATTCTGCCATTCACCCCTGTTATTTTATGGTCCATCAGCCCCACAGATGCAATGTTCACTTTGCCTAAAAACACTACAGTCGACACTCAGTATTTGATTATCAACACAAAAACTCAATCGAGTGTGGACTTGTTGAAGATCCCCACTCAAAGTTTTTTATATGAAAACCAAACGACTGTTAATTTGATAGGACTCCTCCTACAGTTACCTTTCGAGCACTTTCTATTTCCCAAAGCGAGTATGTTGCTTCAAAGACAAATATGTCTTTTTTGGGGAAAAGATATTCATGAAAAGCTTCAATTCAGAGTCATTGAAAAAGATCGCTCTCTGTTTGAAATGGAGTTTCAATGCAAATAGAAAATCAAAAAGGACTAAGATTAAATATTGCCTTAGCACTGACTTTCTTGGGCATTATGGTCTCTTTTGGACCAACAAATCTAATTGGACCTGAGAGTTTATATACTTTACCGCAAGATAATTTTTTTCCTTCGCTTGCAGTTTTTAGTAAAGTTAATACGAACATTTTAACCTTAATTCCTCATTTGCTTTTTCCTCTATCTTTCCTTTTTCTTTGGGGAAAAGCTTTAAAGGTTGTCAGTTTATTAATAGTTTTTGTTCTGTTTGCGATTGTACAACTTAATCAAACTTTATTAGGAATCGACACGGCCGTTTATTCTTTATTTTTCCTTGCTCTCATTTTCGAATCACGATCACTAACAACAAGAAAGAATATTTTTGTCATTGGACTTTTTTCGCTCTATTTTTTATCAGCTTTAGCAAAAATGCAGCGACCAGAATGGACTCAAGGAGAAGTCATTGCTTTTCTCTTTCAAAGTAATATCTCTTTATATATGTGGGAGTTTAATCATTCATTCTTTGCAATCATTTTTAAAATTATGACTTATTTAATTTTGATCGCTGAACTATCAGTTCCATTAAGCTTCCTATCAGATCGTTTATTTAGAAATTGGAATATCGTTTTTGCATTAATTCATTTAGGCTCATTCCTAATCTTAAGAATTCCTCACTTATCATACTTTCTCATGAGTGTGCATCTTTACATTGCATTGTCAGGAAACTCTCTTAAGAATAACGAATAATTTTTTGAGTGAGTTTCAATCTTTGGAAAGTCTTTAAAGTTGTTTGAATTCTTCTCTTGCTCATTTTATTTTTCAATTTGCTCTCAACTGAATCGCCGGAATGAGGATGAAGAAGAGTTTTCCAAACATTATAAGATTCATCGTCAAGCAGAACAAAAGTGTCACTGTTTTCTAAATCGTTGAGATATCTCTTTCCGTTAGAAAGTTTGCCTTCCACAATGCTTGAAACTCTTTTATACAACTCGTATTTCTTCAATGAAGTTAGAGTTGAAATCTTCTTTTGGATTGAAACGTTTCTTACTCCAGTTTCAGTTAAAGTAGGAACGCCATGACAAAAAAGCATCAATGCTTTTTTCTTAAAGTAAAAACCAAAACCTGGTCCTATGCTTGGAAATGTAATCTCATTGTGTTCGTTTCGTTGACCTTGATAGGAATTTGAACCGTTCGAGAGAATATAGTGATCCTTATTGAAAACTAAAGTCCAATTAACTGTTTTGAAACTACAAAGCGGAAAAGGCAGCCATTCAGGATTTAACTTGAAAGATTTCCTTTTCAAGGCGACATCTTCGAATAATCTTGCAGGATTTAGGTAATCTAAACGCCCGTAAGCTTCTTTTAGTTTAAAAAGCTTAAGAAGCTCATCAGTAATCTCAAGATCAATTATAAGATGCATTCTTTCAGCTAAAGTTGGATTATTCAGGAAATGAATCTGAGATATGTCTACGTAATGAAGATAACCTTTCTCAAGAAAAATTCTTTTGTCATTGAAATTGAATGTAATACTCTTGTTTGTTTTCAGGGGCAGATGTAATCGAACAACACCAAATTCCAAACTTCTGAAAAAATCTCTGTGGGGAAGTATTTCACTCTCACCTTCAAGAATCGAAACACGGCATGAAAACTTTCGCCCTGGTAGTGAATGCAGAAAATTTTTAATTGTTGGACAAGCATCCAGGAATGGTGTCGCTAGAAATTCTGGACCAGTTGAAAAACCACTTACATTTGATGGTTTCCCATCCATCGTGATGAGCGGAATAATCTTTACAGCTCCATCCACTAGATAGTGTGGATAAGCGAATCTTTTATTCCCCAATGCCTTAACTTCATTTTGGATTTTTTTAACAATACTCAAAGGTACTGGGGTTTTCTTGTGAACCGGAAAATGGGGAGTATATTTCATTTTAGGGTAATTATTTGAAGTTTCGACATCTCTTCAATTAACGATAAAACTTTCTGTTCTAAATTTTTAGTTTTTTTGAAACTTGAATGACAATGCTGAACAAGTTCCGCAACTGGGATTTGGTGCATGATAATGATTGTTCTCATAATCTGTGCGCTGATACCATTAATGAGAAAGTACTTAGTAGCGTTGTAGATAATGACATTCTTTTCGCTGACAATTTCGAAATGGAGATCGGTGTTAAAAACGATTGTTTTATCTATCATCGTTTAATAGATTGGTCCTGTACTCATCCCATTTGAGGATTGAGATAACAGTAAACTCGCAAGAGCAGTTCCACTTTTAATGATTGTGATCCCACCGAAATCATCATCATTTTGGATTTCTACTTCTTCTTTTTTTGATTTTGTCTTCTTCTGCTTTTTAGAAGACAATTTTTTGATACCATTTTTGCCCATAAATTATGATAATTGAGAACACAAAAAAACTCAATAAGAGTGTTATAGTGTTATGACGAAGAACTATTCGAATATATTGGTGCTTGTTCATAAGAGCTCACTGTGGAAAAGTTGCTTAGACCACCAGGCCTTTCTGGCCGATTTCTACCAAGCGCAAATGCCTGATCTTCATCAAATCCAATGTCACGCGAGGCTCAACTATTCTCATTCCTTGTTTAAATCAGACTCTAAATTAGCTACCAAAAATCTAAAGCTGATTCTAGCTTCCCCCCAGATAAACTACACTGAAGTGGCCCATTTTATTGGCAAACAAGATTTACATTCTCTTGAGGTTATTGTTCACATCTATGGCAATCTCTACCAGGAACAAAGCTCTTTTAGAACCCTTCTAACAACGATCAAAAAAAAGCAGGGGCAAATTAAGATTGTTTCTCCTTCAACGTCCCTCACCCTAGTGTGTGCAAAACTGATGGGCAGCAGAAAGGGTCTTGCTACAATTCCTCTTTTCATCATGTCCTCGCACGAGGCCGATCAATCGTTGCCTGGAAGTACTATTAGACTTGGCTATGCGGGAAGAATTAATCAGGACAAAAATATTCATATTCTTCTTGAGGCATTCCAAGATAGGGCGATTTATTCAAAATACACTCTTACTATAGCTGGGAGTTTTGACTCTCATATATATTCTCTCCAAAAGAAAAATCTGGAGATGCCATACATTAAACAGATTGCAACATTGTATAAAAAACTGAGCCCCGAAGCGAAAAAGAAAGTGGTCTTTACTGGTGAACTTTCAAAAGATGAAATGAAACAATTTTATCGCTCTATAGATTGTTATGTGAACCTCAGTACATTCTATGGTGAAGTTTTCGGTTTTGGACTGGCAGAAGCGCTATCACATAAAAAAAATATCCTCATTACAAAATGGGGAGGCTTCATGGATTTTGGCTTAAATCCCGCCTTAATGATTAAAGTAAAGTTGAAACAGAACGGCCTCGCTCAACCGGACTTCAATGACCTTAGGACCATACTAATTAATGGAACTTTCAATTATAAAGAACACACATTGCCTTCTCAAAAGGATCTTTCAAGGTCATTAAAATCTTTTTTACGAAAGAAAGGTGTCGTTGATTTTAGCACCGAAGGTAAAATTAATCGGCGGCAATGGTCGAAAATATTTAGTGGCGAACAGAAAACTGCTTAATCCCAACTTTCTCGAATTTAAATATATTACTAAGATATGCAAAAAAATCTGATGTTAATTTATCATTAGCTTCGATATCAAACTTTTTCTTTATCAAAGTCAAATCCGATTCCGCTTTACCTACTTTTCGTTCATCAATTCTACTAATGGGAAGAATTCGGTAGCCATGGTATGCACTCAAGGCAATAAACTCTTCTTTCTGCAGAGAAATTTTTTCCAACTTATTTGCAGGATTAACACCTCTAGAAAGCAATACAAAGTCGGTAAAATCGTCGCTAATGTACTGTGCCTTAGGGAGAATATCTATGTAAGTATAGCGGTGGTAGCTCTTGAGATTGAGCAATGAAGGAAAATCTAAAAACTCAACATCCTTATGCGAAGAAAATATCTCATGCAGTTTAGGAAAAAAACTATTCATTCGTTTCGATTGATCTGCATCGAAGGCCCAACGATTATTTAGAAAATAATCATCTCTACTCCAAAGGCAAACTTTTATTTTTCTGAACTTCGAAGGTTTAACAGATTGGATCTTTTCCAAAATGTTCGTGTTCAAATCGGTACCTTCGCGATCGGAAGTGAGAAGCGCTCCTTTCAAAATCAATGAGTCTTGAGCCGATTCGTAGTCCTTATAATTAAATTGTGGAAGAAGACCTAGCTCATAAAAAAGAACATTTTTTTGCCACGCTGTTGGGATATGCTCAGTGAAAGTTGCACTAACAATTAAGATTGTTTTAAGCTCTCGAGGCGATGGAAATCTATGAAAAAAATCAACGAGACAAAAGAAACCATCTCTACAAAATAGAAATGGATGTGTTTCAAGTTGAGAAAGAGATGACACCTGATAAAGAAAAACAGGTGTAAGCGGATTTGAGTAATGTCCGCCCCAGTGGGAGATCGTTAATTTTTTGTTATTAGTGGCTTCATCAATATATTGATAAAAACCTACTGGTTCATTGTGAGCAACGAAACTAATACTGTTTTCCAAAAAAGTTTGATTAACTTTTTTATAATTTTTTAGATACGTAGCTTTCATATAACTCGTTATAAAAATCACTATATTTAGGGTTTCCTTCCAGAAACGGAGCTGACTTTTTCAAAGACTGACCAAAATCTTCCATGGCAGGAGTGAAACCTGAAAAAATTTCAACATTTGTTTTGATAAGTTTTTTCAACTGAGAAGCAACTCCATCCACTCCGAAATTTTCGAGATTTTTTTTCTTAATATGATCTCGTTCGGTTCTCAAAGATTCGATTTGAGAAATAAGCTTCGCCGCTTTGATTCCAAATTCTTTACGACTAATTTCAATCAATGGTTTGTTCGCATTGATCCTCGTAGGAATCAGTAAAACTTGATTTTCATTTTGTGCGAATGAAGAGTAGCCTCCCCAATCAGATAAAATTGCTGGCAGACCTGTGCAAATGGCCTCAGCAGGGGCCATTCCGTAATCTTCATCATTGTGAGTGCTTAAAGAAACAAAGATATCAGCAGCATTGTAAACTTCGTTGAGCATAGTTTCTTCAGCACAACCAAGATATGTGATTTTAGATTTCACATCTTCAGTGAAAGTATTGAAGTAATTAATTAACTTCTGCGCAAACTCGCCTTCTTGAAAATACTCACCGGTATAAGGATTTCCTAAACTATCAAAAGGACCGAGAATAAAAAGCCTAATAGAAACATCTGTGTTATTTACTAGTAGTCCGAAGAGATCCAACAAATCTTGAATTCGTTTTTGATAACTAATGCGACCTGAATAAACGAAAACAACTTCGTTCTTAGTTATGCCTAATTTTGTGCGAGCTTTTGAGCGCAATCGAGAATCAAAAAAATAACTTGAGGTATCCACAGGAAAAGGAATTTTAAAAATAGAATCTTTTCCTTTTTTTATAAACTTTCGAATAAGCTCGGTCTGACTATCAGATGCACAAATCCATTTGATGGCGAATTTTTTTAAAATTTTTGCTGACTGAATCCATTCCTTGCTCATGAGAGGAAAATCACCATAAACGTGAAAATGAATGACAGGAAGTTGCGTTTGTTTATTCTGCTTCAGCAGTAAATCATAGGCCTTAAGCACAGGGTACGGATGTGGACTGTGGTCTAAAAAAACGATGATATCAGGATTAAACTCGAAAATGTTGTTTGATATTTTTTCAATATCAAACAACCTCGAGTCTTTATTGTAATTAACGATCTGACATTTTTTCGAATTCTCAATGGGAAATATTTGAGAATAACTTGCGAGTAAGTTCTTTGTTATCGTTTGACAGCTCAACCAGTGAGATTCAATTTGCGAATAAACAAAGGTTACTTTCAAAAGAAGTTCCTAGATAAGCTTAGTATTTAAGCAATTTTTCCAGTACTTCTTCCACGTGACTTACTTGAGGTAAGATCACATCTTCAAGTCCAGGGTTATAAGCACAGTGAACATCCAGAGCAGCTACACGTAAGATTGGCGCATCTAGAAGTTCGAAACACTCTTCGTTCACGCGAGCAGCGATTTCACCTGCAAAACCAGAAGTTTTATGTTCTTCGTGTGCAATCATCAAGCGTGAAGTTTTTGAGATCGATTTTTTGATCGCTTCAAAATCGTAAGGAGCTAAAGTACGAAGGTCGATAACCTCAACACTATATCCTTGAGCTTCCATTTTTTTAGCAGCTTCAATTGATTTTTGAACAAGCGCACCCCATGCCACAATCGTTGCATCAGATCCTTCGCGAGCAATACGAGCTTTACCAAATGGGATCATGTAGTCGTCACCTGGATCTGCAGCGCGGTTGTAACCTTGATAGTAAAGGTGTTTGTGTTCTAAGAACATAACTGGATCATCACCATGAATAGCTGTTCTTAAAAGCCCTGCTGCGTCTGCTGAGTTAGAAGGGAAAGCTACACGGATACCTGGAACGTGAGTGAATAGTGATTCACCTGATTGAGAGTGATAAATCGCTCCACCTTTCAAGTAACCACCAATCGGAACACGAACAACCATCGGACATTTAAAGTCTCCGCCTGAGCGGTAACGAAGTGTCGCCATTTCGTTTTTAAGCTGCATATAAGCTGTCCAGATATAGTCAAAGAATTGGATCTCAACAACTGGCTTGATTCCACGAATGGCCATACCAATCGCGCGTCCAATGACGTTAGCTTCAGCAAGTGGCGAATTGAAAACTTGTCCATCACGTGATTCACGCTGAACGTTTGCAGTGAGCTTGAAAACTCCCCCTTTACCTTTAAGTTCTGGGTTGTTTAAACGCTCTTTTTCGAAGAAGTCAGCAACGTCCTCTCCCCACATTCTGAGCATTGGATTTTTTGCGAATTCGGTTCTTAAAACTTTATTAATAGATGCCGCCATTGGCACATCATCTTTTCCTGTGAAGTTTGGCGCTTTATCAAATTGTGATCCTGTAATGTCCACTTCCTCTGAGTACAAGTGATCCATAACAGTTTCTGTTTTTGGCCATTCAGTGTTGATCGCGCGATCCATAGCTTCTTTAACGTTAGCTGAAACTTTTTTCAAAATTTCTTCGCGTTCTGATTCTGTAATCACTCCTGCTTCCACTAAGAATTTTGGATAAGCATTGAAAACGTCTCTCATTCCTTCTTCAGCAAGTTCTGCTTTTGTACGGTACATTCCGTGATCGTCAGACAGAGAGTGTGAGTATGGACGTGTAACAGTTGCGTG
>CBIHOP010000091.1:0-9816 GCA_966211385.1 uncultured Bacteriovorax sp. | reverse complement strand
GTGAAGATTCTTTTAACAGGCTCAAATGGAATGGTAGGAAAGAATATTTTGGAGCATGCGAGTGCTTCAAAATACGAATTTATCACTCCGGGAAGTCGCGATCTTAATCTTTTAAATGCACAAGACGTTTCGGCATTCTTCAAGAAAGTTCAGCCGGATATTGTCATTCATTGTGCTGGGCTTGTTGGTGGCATTCAGGCCAATATGAAAGAACCCGTTCGATTCCTAGTAGAAAATTCAGACATGGGAAGAAATGTTGTTCTCGCTTCACGCGAAGTGGGAGTGAAGCAATTTTTAAACATGGCCAGTTCATGCATGTATCCCAAAGATTATGACGGACTACTTTCTGAAGAATTAATTCTCACCGGTCCATTAGAACCAACGAATGAAGGTTATGCATTGGCAAAGATCATGACTATGAGATTAGGCCAGTACATCAACAAAGAAACGAATCAACTCACTTATAAAACTCTCATTCCATGCAATCTTTATGGTCGTTGGGATAAATTTGGTGAACAAAATTCGCACATGGTTCCAGCTGTTATTCGCAAAATCCACAAGGCTATCAAGAATAATGAAAATTCGGTGGAAGTGTGGGGAACGGGAAATGCCCGTCGCGAATTTATGTATGCTGCCGATCTCGCCGATTTTGTTTTTTTCGCTCTTTCAAATTGGGAAAAAATTCCTGAAGTCATTAACGTTGGTTTGGGATTCGATCACTCGATTAATGATTACTATAAAGCTGTCTCAACTATTTTGGGATACAAAGGTGAATTCAACCACGACATCACGAAACCAGAAGGCATGAAACGCAAATTGGTGAGTGTGGCGAAAACTGAAGCACTTGGATGGAAAGCTTCAACTTCACTTGAAGCTGGTATCAAAAAAACTTACGAATTTTTTAAAGAAAATGTAGAAGCAAAGGAGAATGTATGACTTACCCTCTGGCCACACCAAGTTGGGATCACAAAGAAGTAGATGCCATCAATAGAGTTATTGCTTCTGGGAATTTTTCAATGGGAAAAGAAGTTTTTTCATTTGAAGAAGAGTTCGCAAAATATACAGGCAGCAAATATTGCGTAATGGTTAACTCTGGCTCATCAGCAAACCTCGTGATGGTCGGGGCCATGTTCTATAAGAAAAATAATCCATGGAAAATCGGAGACGAAGTCATCGTTCCTGCTGTTTCTTGGCCGACAACATATTATCCGCTTTATCAATACGGTTTAAAAATCAAGTTCGTTGATATTGATCTTGAGACGTTGAACTTTGATTTGAACGCACTTGAGAAAGCAATCACACCAAAGACAAGAGGTATCCTTGCCGTAAACTTGCTAGGAAATCCAAATGAATTCGAAAGAATTCAAAACATGATTAAAGGTAAGGACATCACTTTACTTGAAGATAACTGCGAGTCTCTTGGAGCTGTATATAAAGGCAAACAAGCTGGAACGTTTGGTGTTATGGGAACTTTTTCAAGTTTCTTCAGCCATCACATCGCAACGATGGAAGGTGGAATGGTCGTAACTGATGATCAAGAACTTCACCACATTCTTCTTTGTCTAAGAGCTCACGGCTGGACAAGAAATCTACCAAAAGAAAATTTAGTTTGTGGAACTAAGTCTGATGATGCTTTTGAAGAATCATTTAGATTTGTTCTTCCAGGTTACAACGTTCGTCCGATTGAAATGGAAGGGGCGATTGGTAAAGAACAATTAAAAAAATTACCGTCATTCATTAAAGAAAGAAGAGATAATGCTGTTCACTTTCAAGAAGTTTTCAGAAACCATCCAAAGTTCTTCATTCAAAAAGAAATTGGCGAATCAAGCTGGTTTGGATTCTCAATGGTGTTTAAGCCAGAAGCAAACGTTAATAGAAAAGATATCGTAAAAATTCTTGATCAACATAAAATTGAATCTCGTCCAATTGTTGCCGGTAACTTCGCCAAAAATGAAGTTGTGAAGTTCTTTAATCATGAAATTTTTGGTGAACTAAAAAACGCTCAATGGATTGATAAGAACGGCCTTTTCGTTGGAAACAATCAAGTTGATATCAGGGCACAAATCGACTTATTGGAAAAAGCTTTAAGGTAATTAATTGAACTCTGAACTTTTAAACCAATTAAAAAATAAAAAGATTCTTATTACCGGAGGCACTGGATTCTTCGGTAAGAATCTTTGCGAGTATCTTTGTGGTTTAAATTCTGTACATGGTTTGAAGCTTACCATTTATGCGATGGCTAGAAAGCAGGTAGATCTGAATGGCGTCGTGTTTGTCGAGCAAGATGTTTCACTCCCATTCAAATTTTCTGAAAAAGTGGATTACATTATTCATGCCGCTACACCTGTAACAACAAATGGAGAGTTTGATTCAACGATGAATATTATCGTTAATGGAACTCAAAATGTTCTAGATTACGCTTCAAGAGTAGGGTGCAAAAGAATTCTGCACATTAGTTCAGGGGCTATTTACGGAGCTCAACCAGAATCGGTTTATAAAATTTCAGAAAATGAATCGCTCAAAAGCTCATTCTACGATGTTAAAAATGCCTATGGTACCGGCAAACGTATCAGTGAGTTGCTCGTGTTTGATTGGGCAAAAAAAGAAAACAATCATGCAAGTGTTGCCCGTTGTTTTGCCTTTTCCGGAAAACATCTTCAGTTGGATGGTCATTTGGCCATTGGCAATTTTGTTCGTGATGCTTTATCTAAAAAAGAAATTCAGGTGAAAGGTGACGGAACGACCATTCGTTCTTATCTGGATGCCCACGATTTAGTGGAATGGCTTATGACTATTCTTTTAAGTGCTGACAACGGTGAGATCTTCAACGTTGGTTCTGATTATGAAGTTTCGATGAAACAGTTAGCGGAATTAATCGCGAAACTTAATGGCGAAACAAAAGTAAACATTCAAAATCAATCTTCAGTTTCACTTTCAACTAATAGATATATTCCCAATGTAGATAAGGCCAAAAAGATGCTTCATCTTGAACAAAAAATAACTCTCGAACAATCATTAAAAAAAATGTTGGATTTTAATAAAGGATCAATATGAGTTCAATTGTAGAAAGAATTGCAGATAAATTCGAAAAAAATAACTTCAAGGCGACTATCGTTCCGGGAGTAAATTATATTCCACCATCAGGAAAAGTATTGGATGCGGAAGACTTAACAAATCTTCTTGAATCAAGCTTGGATCTTTGGTTAACGGCCGGAAGATTCGCGGTTGAGTTTGAAAAACGTTTTGCAGAATTCATGAACCAAAAATTTTGTCTTCTTGTGAACTCAGGTTCAAGTGCAAACTTAGTAGCTTTTGCTGCATTAACATCGCCCCTTCTTAAAGATCGTCAGATTAAAGCAGGTGATGAGGTTATAACTGTTGCAGCAGGATTCCCAACAACTGTGAATCCAATTGTTCAACATGGTGCTATTCCTGTTTTCGTAGACGTTACACTTCCGGACTATGGAATTGATGTCTCTCTTCTCGAAAAAGCTCTTTCTCCAAAAACGAAAGCTGTTATGGTTGCTCACACACTTGGAAATCCATTTGATGTAAAAACAGTTAAAGAATTTTGTACGAAACATAACCTTTGGCTTGTAGAAGATTGTTGTGATGCTGTTGGTGCGAAGTTTGACGGTAAACTCGTTGGAACTTTTGGTGATATCGCCACAGTAAGTTTTTATCCAGCTCACCACATGACAATGGGAGAAGGTGGAGCTGTTCTTACTTCAAATCCACGCCTGAAAAAAATTGCAGAAAGCTTCAGAGACTGGGGAAGAGACTGTTGGTGTCCTCCAGGTAAAGACGACACTTGCGGGAAAAGATTTGATCAGCAGTTTGCTGACCTTCCAGAGGGATACGATCATAAGTATGTTTACTCGCATGTAGGCTACAACTTGAAAGTGTCTGATATGCAGGCAGCAATTGGCTGTTCTCAATTAAATAAACTTCCAAGTTTTATTGAAAAAAGAAATCAAAACACAAAAACTCTGATCAAACTTATTAAAGAAAAAATTCCTAACTATAACGACTATTTGATGTTGCCGACTGAAATTGAAGGAGCAGAAGCGAGTTGGTTTGGGTTCGCCATTACTCTTAAGCAAGGTAAGAGAAAGGATCTTGTTACTTTCCTAGAAAAAAATAAAATCGGAACTCGTCTCTTGTTTGCAGGGAATCTCATTCGTCAGCCGCTTTATAAAGGTTCTAACTATAGAGTCGTGGGTGAGCTTAAAAATACAGATACGATTATGAACAATACATTTTGGGTAGGTATTTATCCTGCACTTGATGAATCTCACATGAATTATATTGCTGATAAACTTAAAGAAGGATTAGGTCTGTAATGAAAGTATTAATTTTAGCTGGTGGATTTGGAACAAGAATTTCTGAAGAAAGTGATATCAAGCCAAAACCTATGATTGATATTGGTGGTAAACCAATCCTTTGGCACATTATGAAACACTATTCGAGCTACGGCTTTAATGAATTTGTTATTCTTCTTGGATACAAAAGCTATGTAATCAAGGAGTATTTTGCAAACTACTACCTACATAATTCCGATGTCACGATTGATACTGCCAATCAGACAATGGAAATTCACAACAATTACTCTGAAAACTGGAAGATCACACTTCTAGATACCGGCCTTCACACGATGACAGGTGGACGTGTGAAAAGAGCTAAAGATTTCATTGGAAACCAACCTTTCATGCTTACATATGGCGATGGGGTTTCAGATGTTAACTTGAAAGAACTGCTCGAATTTCACAAATCTCATGGGAACAAAATCACGATGACTTCTATTCAACCAGAAGGTCGTTTTGGCGCCCTCAAGATTGAAGGTGATAATAAAATCTCAAGCTTCTTGGAAAAACCAAAAGGTGATGGAGCCTGGATCAATGGTGGATTCTTTGTATGTGAGCCGTCTGTGCTTAACTACATTCAAAATGATGAAACAATTTTTGAGCGTGAGCCACTTGAAAGACTTGCTCAAGAAGGCGAGCTTTATTCTTTTAAACACGAAGGTTTCTGGAAATGTATGGATACACTTCGTGATAAAAACCAACTCAATGAGATGTGGGATAATGGAAAAGCTAAGTGGAAGAGCTGGTAAACTAAAAGTTTATCCGTTCTTTCTCAATCACTAACGGCTCTTTGGTAATCTTCGTTAAAATGACTCCGATGTATTCTCCAATAATACCAATGGAGAAGATTTGAACAGCAGAGAAGAAAAAGAGCCCGATGATTAAAGGGGCCATTCCCAATTGGAAAGAATTCCAAAAAATTAGTTTTAAGAGTAAGTATATAAAAGAAGCTAGTAGAGAAAGCGCTCCAATCGTAAATCCGGATATTGTAAAAAATCTCAATGGCACTTTTGAGTGAGTGCAAATTCCCAGCATCGCTAAATCATAAAGAGTGTAGAAGTTATTTGATGTAACACCACGCTTACGTTTCGGTTGAACGTAGTAGATATGATCCGTTTTAAAGCCCACTTTAAAAATGAGACCGCGTAGGTAAGGATAAGGATCATCGAAGCTCTTCAATACATCGATGACTTTTTTATCGTAAATTCCAAAGCCCGTGTAATTTTTGGCAAGTTTTGTTTCTGAAATTTTGTTGATGATGTTGTAGTAGAGAGTCCGAATCGCGAACATAACAGCTGATTCTTCACTTTCCTTTTTAATGGCAACGACGACTTTATTGCCTTCTTCCCATTTTTTGATCAGAGTTGGAATGAGGTTAGGTGGATCTTGTAGATCTGATACTAGAAGAATAACCGCATCACCACTTGCCTGAAAAAGGCCATAGGCCGGAGATCTGATATGACCAAAGTTACGGCTATTGAGAATGACTTTTACTCTTTGGTCTTGAGAGGCGAGCTCTCTTAAAATATCCTGAGATTTATCAGTTGAGCTATTATCAATAAAAATATGCTCGTAGTCGTATTCTTTTAAATTCTGTTCAAATTGAGATTTAACTTCCTGGTAAACAGCATGAAGATTTTTTTCTTCATTGTAACATGGAGATACGATACTAATCTTTTTCATCATTTATTTCTCAGAAGTGCGTGATAGTATATCCATTCTATTTATTTAAAAAGTGATCAGCAAATGAAAAATTTTCTATCGAAGAATCCATCAATTATCTTTATCGTTGCTTCTCTCGTTCAGTATAGAGAAATCATATTTGCAAATAAGATGATTGGTTGGGACACGCAAGATGCCATTTTTCCCCATTTCCTATATATGGTGGATGCATTTAAGAATTTTTCACTTCCTTATTACAATCCACTCATTCAAGGGGGATTTTCATTTGGAGAGAACTTTTTCACTGCCTTTCTCCTTAATCCTATAGATATTTTTTTAGCGTTACTATCAACAGTCCTCGCCCCATTATTCATTTTCCAACTTCAATTTCCGATTCTGGCAGCACTAAGTGGATACTGGATTTATCGCTTCTTCTTAAGGATTAACAACGATCAAGCTTATGCAATACTAGGTGGATTATGTTATTCCACTGGAATGCTGTTTCCTGTAGCGGGACAGCTGCCATTCTTTTATGCTTTTGTGTTTTTGGCATTTATGATTTATCCATTCCCGATTTTAGCTGAGAGTAAAAAGATTCTTTCACTTGCAGCTTCATTGGTGTTTGCTGTTAGCTTTTTAATTAAAAGCTATTATTTTTTCATTCCATTTTTTATGCTTCTTTCTTTCTTTGGGCTGATTAAGTTTTATAAAATGTCTTCGAAGAAACTCTTACTTTTACTTGGGGTAGTTTCATTAAGTTATATAGTGATTACTTTTCCCATTCTCTTTTATTTAAAAACATCATTATCTGATCTATTAGGTAGCTTTGTATCTCCTGAACCACGTCTAAGATCTCTAGTACCCGAGCAAGTTTTTTATAATTCTTCAATCATTAGTGTAATGGGCGATATTATCGACAATAAAATTATTAACGGGGGAGCGTGGACCAAAGGATTCAACATCGGTCTCGTTTTTCTTTTTTTTGTTCAGTTCTCATTGCTCCTGGCTCAAAAAGAAAAAACAAAAGAAAAGAGCGTATTGCTATTTTTTATGGTTTTCACCATGTTTGTCGCCAGAGGATCTTTCAATTCACTTCATAATGCTCTACCACTTATAAAAAGTTTCCGTTGGGCGTTTTCATACGTTTATTTTTCGCAGTTATTCTATCTTCTCTTCATTTTTTTATATCCAATTAAGTGGGAACAAGTTTCAAAGAATCAAACTAAGGTAGTGAGCATCGTTGCGATAGTGCTTTTTGCACTTATATTCTGGAAAACACCTAACCCAAAGGCGCTTTATCAAATCACAATAGCATTGTGGCTCATTTATTCTTTTATCAAAAAACCAAAATGGGTTATGTATGGAGTATGGGCCTTAACTTTGTATTACACGACAAAGTCTTTCCACTTTAACAACGTTCCAGCTCATCTCGAAAAACCACTAATCAAGAATCGTGAACTCAAGCTTCAGTTAAATCAAAATGAACGTTCGCCATCTAAAATTGGTGATTATGTTTGGCATGATCGCACCTGGCTTTACACAAAAAAACCAACAATGGATGGATATAATAATTCCGTACATCCAATTTTTTGGTATCTAAAAGGACATGAAATAACAAAAAATATTGTCATTCCACTTTGTATGAATGAAGAGTATGTTCTCAAGGACCGAAAGTCGTACCCTGAAAATGACAATAAATATCTTGAAGCTTATCGTGATGACCTTCTTCAGTTAGTAGAAAAGAATAAATGCCCTCAGGACATTACTTCTATTGATTTCAAAATGGATAGCTTGAAATTTAAAACTCAAAGTAACCACACTTTAGTTTTACAGAATATGAGCTCTTTTAAACTTAATTCTCAAGGATTAGAAAAAAATCTTCCTGGAGGAATTCGTTTGATAAGTGCTCCTGTTGGAACGGAAATTACTTTTGAATTTAACAAAAGTTTGTGGGTAAAGGTCATTGCCTTTAACATATTTTTTCTAGGTGTAATAATCTTGTACGGTTTACAAATAAGTTTGAATAGCTTCAGAAAGAGAAGCTACGTCTAGCTTATGAAAGCGAATGGCGTATTCGTAACTACCACAGCCTTTTGTGAAGTAATCGCGAATACCATGTTTTCGAAGTTTAATCGAAAGTCCGTTCTCGGCAATGATGTCCGCTAGACTTGATCCTAATCCGCCATGAACGGAATGTTCTTCAAGACAAATAATTTGAGAATATTTACTCATCTTTGAAGCCAGATCTTTAGTGTCGGTGAAACTCAAAATAGGGCAAGAATAAAGCGAAAGATTATATTTTTTTGCAAGCTCGACGCCTGTACTTACCATGGAACCAGTTGCAAAAATTGCAATTGAACCTTTGTTTTCTATGACCGGAATTGCAGATGATAGTTGAACATTGTCACCAACATTGTGTACAGCAGGCTTGTCAGATTTTCCGATACGAATGTAAGTCGGCATCTTCTCTTTGTAGGCCTGTTCCAGGCATAATTTCATTTCAAATTTATCAGCAGGGGAGAATATTTTAATTGGAAGCGTTCTTAGAGCAGCAACGTCTTCTCCGCATTGGTGACTGGCCCCAAGAGTTGTATAAACGGTTCCCGCACCATCACCAAGAATGATGACTGGGAGATTTTCATAACAAATACTCATTTTGATAAATTCAAGTACACGCATAGGAACGAAGCACGCAAGTCCATAGATGACCATTTTTTTACCAGTCTTGGCCATTCCACCAGCAGCACCAACAAGAGCTTGTTCAGTTACACCAGTATTATAAAATTGGTCTGGCGCTTTTTTTCTGATTTCGTCAAACAAAGCGTAGCCATGATCACCGGACATAACGAAAAAGTTTTTATCTTCAGTCGCTTTTGTTGCAAGAAAATTTGATAGTACTTCTCTCATTAGTTCAACTCGCTTAATGCTTTTTTGTAAGTTTCTTCAGTGAGGCGTGTGTAGTGCCAAATATTATCATCTTCCATGAAAGAAACACCTTTTCCTTTCATCGTTCTAGCGATGAGAGCTTTGGGTTTTGATGACGTGCTTTTTGTTAACGTGTTTAAAGCGTTTTCGAGTGCATTAACATCGTGACCATCACACTCTAAAACTTCATAGTTAAAAGCTTCGAATTTACCTTTGAAAGGTTCCATATTAAGAACGTGATGACAGCGACCCATTGCTTGAAAGCTGTTTGCATCAACAACAAGAATAAAATTGCTAAGCTGTTGATGAGCGGCAATCATGATTGATTCCCATGCACTTCCTTCGTTCAATTCTCCATCACCAACGATGCAGAAAATTTTTGAAGGTGATTTATCTATTTTTTTTGAAAGAGCGATTCCTGTTGCGACTGTGATCCCTTGACCAAGAGATCCTCCGGATACTTCAATACCTGGAACGTGGGAATCAGCGAGTCCCGTTAGTGAAGATCCGTCGCTGAAATAGTTTTCAATTTCTTCATCTTTGATCATGCCTAAAGCATGAAGAGAAGAGTAGATGGCCATTACGCCGTGGCCTTTGCTCAAGCAAACGTAGTCGCGGTCTTTATCAAACGCTTTCAACTTTTTGATATCAACGAATTTTGAATAAATGACATTCACAATTTCTACGAGCGAAAATGAACATCCGATGTGTACGGATTTCGCATTGTAGGCCATGCGAAGAATTGTCTTTCTAAGATCTTTGGGAGTTGTCATCTGATATCCTAAAAATTTTTCTGAAATATTTATTATTGTATAGATAGTAAGCAGCATAGCAAGCGATGAGTGGATAAAAGCTATCACGTAGG